>NZ_JYFT01000083.1:0-49194 GCF_000931385.1 Pseudomonas sp. FeS53a | reverse complement strand
CGCCAGTTGCTGGCCCAGACCGGCCTCGACGGGGCCCAGGTCGACGAGGTCATCCTCGGCCAGGTGCTCACCGCAGGCTCCGGCCAGAACCCCGCCCGCCAGGCCGCCATCCTCGCCGGGCTGCCCCACGCGGTGCCGGCCCTGACCCTGAACAAGGTCTGCGGCTCCGGCCTCAAGGCCCTGCACCTCGCGGCCCAGGCCATTCGCTGCGGCGATGCCGAGGTGGTGATCGCCGGCGGCCAGGAGAACATGAGCCTCGCCCCCTACGTGATGCCCGGAGCCCGCACCGGCCTGCGCATGGGCCACGCCAAGCTGGTGGACACCATGATCCAGGACGGCCTGTGGGACGCCTTYAACGACTACCACATGGGTATCACCGCCGAGAACCTGGTGGAGAAGTACGGCATCAGCCGCGAAGCCCAGGACGCCTTCGCCGCCGCCTCCCAGCAGAAGGCCTGCGCGGCCATCGAAGGTGGGCGCTTCAAGGACGAGATCACCCCCATCCTGATCCCGCAGAAGAAGGGCGAGCCCATCGCCTTCGCCACCGACGAGCAGCCCCGCGCCGGCACCACCRCCGARTCCCTGGCCAAGCTCAAGCCGGCCTTCARGAAGGACGGCAGCGTCACCGCCGGCAACGCCTCCAGCCTCAACGACGGCGCCGCCGCCGTGCTGCTGATGAGCGCCGACAAGGCCAAGGCCCTCGGCCTGCCAGTGCTGGCGCGCATCGCCAGCTACGCCAGCGCCGGTGTCGACCCGGCGATCATGGGTATCGGCCCGGTCTCCGCAACCCGCCGCTGCCTGGAGAAAGCCGGCTGGAACCTGGCCGAGCTGGACCTCATCGAAGCCAACGAAGCCTTCGCCGCCCAGGCCCTGTCCGTGGGCCAGGAGCTGGGCTGGGACGCCGCCAAGGTCAACGTCAACGGCGGCGCCATTGCCCTCGGCCACCCCATCGGCGCTTCCGGCTGCCGCGTGCTGGTGACCCTGCTGCACGAGATGATCAAGCGCGATGCGAAGAAGGGCCTGGCAACCCTGTGCATCGGCGGCGGGCAGGGCGTGGCCCTGGCTATCGAGCGCTGATCCCCTGTCGGGCCGACGCCCCGGTCGGCCTGGCTACACGCTTGTTCACGCAACGCTCCGCGCACCTGCGCGGGGCGGGACGTACCACGCCCTGGCGTGGTGTCGTCGTTTCAGACCCACAGGGGGCGCAGACCCCCGAGCCGTTCCACCCCTATCCAGTGCCGGTGCCCACCATGCCTGGCCGACAAGAACAACAGTGAGGTAGACCGATGGTCACGCAACTCCAAGAAAGCCGCTCCGCCCGTTTTGCCATGCGGTGCTCCGCCTGGGCCGAGCGCTGGTTCCCCGATTCCTGGGTCTTCGCCGCCGCGGCCGTGATGCTGGTGACCCTGGCCGTGCTGGCCATGGGCGCGCCTGCCAGCCAGGCGGCCAAGGCCTTCGGTGACGGGTTCTGGAGCCTGATTCCCTTCACCATGCAGATGGCCTTCGTGGTCATCGGCGGCTATGTGGTCGCCAGCTCCGGGCCGGCGTCGAAACTCATCGACCGCCTGGCGCGGGTGCCGAAGAACGGCCGCTCGGCAGTGGCCTGGGTGGCGCTGGTGTCCATGCTCGCGTCGCTGCTCAACTGGGGCCTGTCCCTGGTGTTCGGCGGCCTGCTGGTGCGGGCCCTGGCACGCCGGGAGGAGCTGAAGATGGACTACCGCGCCGCCGGTGCGGCGGCCTACCTGGGCCTGGGCGCCGTGTGGGCGCTGGGCCTGTCGTCGTCGGCGGCGCAGTTGCAGGCCAACCCGGCCAGCCTGCCGCCGTCGATCCTGGCGATCACCGGGGTGATTCCGTTCACCGAGACGATCTTCCTCTGGCAATCCGGGGTCATGCTGCTGGCGCTCATCGTGGTGTCCCTGGTGGTGGCCTACATGACCGCGCCGAGTGCCGCCAATGCCCGTGACGCCAAGGCCTGCGGGGTGGACCCGAGCTTCACCGCGCCGCGCCAGGCCAAGCCGACCCGTCCGGGGGAGTGGCTGGAACACAGCCCGCTGCTGATCATCCTGCTGGTGGCCCTGGCCGGCGGCTGGCTGGCCCAGGAGTTCGCCAGCAAGCCGGCGATCACCGCCATCTCCGGCCTCAACACCTACAACCTGCTGTTCATCATGGCCGGCGCGCTGCTGCACTGGCGCCCGCGCAGCTTCCTCGACGCCGTGGCCCGTGCGGTGCCGACCACCACCGGGGTGTTGATCCAGTTCCCGCTGTACGGCTCCATCGCCGCGCTGATGACCACCGTGAACGGCAGCGACGGCCAGACCCTGGCGCACCACATCTCCACCTTCTTCGTGCAGATCGCCAGCCACGACACCTACGCGCTGCTGATGGGCGTGTACTCGGCGGTGCTGGGCTTCTTCATCCCCTCCGGCGGCGGCAAGTGGATCATCGAGGCGCCCTACGTGATGCAGGTGGCCAACGACCTGCAGTACCACCTGGGCTGGGCGGTGCAGATCTACAACGCCGCCGAGGCGCTGCCGAACCTGATCAACCCCTTCTACATGCTGCCGCTGCTGGGCGTGCTGGGGCTGAAGGCGCGGGACCTGATCGGCTTCTCCTTCGTGCAGCTGCTGGTGCATGCGCCCCTGGTGCTGGTGATGCTCTGGGCGCTGGGGCGGACCCTGGCCTACATCCCGCCGGTGATGCCCTGAGGGCGGGCGGCGGCGCGGGCATCACGGCCCGTGCCGTCGCCGTCTGGTGCTGGGGAGGAGGGCGGTCGGCAAGCTGTCATCAGTCGGTCATGAACGTGTCATAGCCTGCCGCCATCCCAACCAAGGAGCGCGACATGAAAGCAACCCGACTGAGTGCACTGATCGCCCTCGGCCTGGCGTCCGGAGCGGCCTGGGCCGATGTCCGGGTGGACGGGCCGGTGGAATACGGCGTGTTCGAGAGCCGCTACCAGGACTTCAAGCCCGGCGAGCGCGTGCTGACCAGCAGCGACCAGAGCATCCAGCAGACCGAGGTGGTGCCCGCCCGGCTCGGCACCAAGTTCGGCCTGCGCTACACCCTGGTCGGCAAGCGCGAGAACGACACGCCGCTGACCCTGCTGTACCTCACCCCGGGCGTGACCACCCCCGACGGCCAGCGCCACGACAAGTTCGAGGTGATCCAGAAGATGGCCCCGGGTGCTCCCCAGGACGTGATGGCCTATGAGTTCACCGAGACCCACGAAGTGGTGCCCGGTGCCTGGCACTTCATGGTGTTCCAGGGTGACCGGCTGCTTGCCGAGAAGCGTTTCGAGGTCCGCTGACCGCCTTTGCCGCCCGGTTCCGCCGGGCGGTCCCTCCCCACGGGCCAGGCCCGTCGCGCCCCAGGCGCCTGTGATTTCCCTCCCCGAATGACGACTGCCCGGCTGTTGGTTGGGCGGATGACTGGCGTATTGGCAGGTTCGGACATACTTTGTTACCGTACTTGCACTTTCGTACCAGATTCGCGCCCCGCTCCAACAACAAGAACAGCGTGACCGTCGCCGGCGTGCACCCCCGCGACGAGGATGGACACCTGCGAGAGCGATGCCGAGGCCTGCCCGTGTGCCCGGACGCCGTTCCGCAGCCGAGAGAAGAACAACAACAGGACCGGACGCAGAGCCGGCCCGAAATCTTGGCCGTCAAGGGAGGTACGTCGCTATGAAGAGGTTCATCCGCAATCCTGTCGCACCCCATCGATCAGGGCCTGCTGGCATCGCCTGGGGGCTGCTGCCCCTGCTGGTGGCGGGCTCGGCCCAGGCGGTGGAGTTCAGCCTGCTGGACAACCAGCTCACCGGCTCCATCGACACCACGCTGTCCTACGGCGCCATGTGGCGGGTGCAGGGACGGGACAAGGACAACATCAGCGACATCAACGCCGACGACGGCAACCGCAATTTCGATACCGGGCTGGTCTCCGAGGTGTACAAGGCCACGTCCGACCTCTCGCTGAAGTACGACAACTACGGCGCCTTCGTGCGCGGCACGGCGTACTACGACAGCCAGATCATGGACAAGCGCAACGACTACTACGGCACCACCGGTGGCGTGGAGCGACCCAGCCAGTCCTTCCCCGATGACGACCGCTTCACCCAAGGCACCCGCCACGTGGCCGGGCGCAAGGCCGAGGTGCTGGACGCCTACGTGTTCGGCAGCTGGGATGTCGGCGACATGCCCCTGGGCGCCAAGGTGGGACGCCAGGTCATCAACTGGGGCGAGGGGGTGTTCTACCGGGGCGGGGTGAACACCGTGAACCCGGTGGATGCGGCGCGCTTCCACCTGCCGGGCTCGGAGCTGAAGGAAGTGCTGGTGCCGATGGAGGCGCTGAGCTTCAACCTGGGGCTGACCGACAACCTGTCCATGGAGGCCTTCTACCAGTGGAAGTGGAAGGAAACCCGGCTGGACCCGGTGGGCACCTACTTCTCCGACACCGACCTGTTCGCCGATGGCGGGCATACGGCGTACACCACCACGGCCAACCCCGATCTGCTGGCGATCATGGGCCTGCACCCCCTGGCGGTAGCGGCGGGTGCCATCGGCAATGGCGCCTACGGGCCCAATGCCTACGTCAACGCGGAGAACGGGACCTTCAAGGTCGCCAATATCGGCAAGGACCTGCAGGCGGACGACAGCGGCCAGTTCGGCGTGGCCTTCCGCTACATGGCGGAGGAGCTGAACTCCACCGAGTTCGGTTTCTATTTCGTCAACTACCACGCCAAGGAGCCGCAGATCGCCATCGACCTGACCGGCTACAACGGTGTGGACATGGCTGGCCTGGCAGGCTTCGGGCCGGCCGGCCCAGGGTTGGCAACGCTGGATATGGCCAGCAATGCCCAGGCCCGGCGGCGCTATGTCGAAGACATCCGCATGTACGGTTTCAGCTTCAACACCACGGTGGGGGATGCCTCGGTGTCCGGCGAGATCGCTTATCGCCCCAACGCGCCGATCGCCATCGCCGCCACTGACGACCTCCTCAGCGACCTGCTGGGGCAGGGTGTCAACGGGTTGACCAACATCTACGACGCCAGCGTTGCAGGCAATGCCGCCTGCGCCCAGGTATCCGGCAAGCAGCTCTGCCGCAGTTCGATCTTCGACAACTACGAGCGTGCCGAGACCTACAACACCTCCCTGTCCACCCTCTACAACTTCGGCCCGGCGCTGAGCTTCGACTCGGTGATCGGCGTGGCCGAGCTGGCCTCCCAGCACATCCGTGGCAGCAGCCTGAAGTACACCGCCTTCGACGGCTCGGTGCGCAGGTTCACCAGCGCCACCGACAAGGCTTACGAGGACGAGCGCACCACCGACAGCGACCAGATCAGTCGCGACAGCTACGGCTACACGCTGCTGCTGTCCGGTAGCTGGAACGACGTCTATGCCGGGGTGAAGCTCTCGCCCTACGTGGTGTTCCAGCACGACTTCAAGGGCAACTCGGACCGCACCGGCAACTTCATCGAAGGGCGCAAGGCACACACCATCGGCGTGGACGCCAGCTACCTGAACAGCTTCGAAGTGGGCCTGCAGTACACCGAGTACTACGGCGCCGGGCGCAACAACAGCACCCGCGACCGCGACAACGTCTCGCTCACCGCCAAGTACTCGTTCTGACCACGCGCCCGGCCGTGGCCGGGCTGTCACCTGACAGGGAGACCCCCATGCTGAGCAAACCTTCGCTGCTGCTGGCCGCCTGCGTGCTGGCAACCATCACCTCCGAGGCCGGCGCCGCCGTGACGGCCGACCAGGCCGCCGCGCTCGACAGCCGGCTGACCCCCTTCGGCGCCGAGAAGGCCGGCAACGCTGCCGGCACCATTCCTGCCTGGACCGGCGGGCTGACCCAGGCCCCAGCCGGCTACAAGGGGCCCGGCCAGCACCATGTTGACCCCTTTGCCGGCGATACCCCGCAGTTCACCATCACCAAGGCCAACCTGGAGCAGTACAGGGCGCACCTGACGCCGGGCCAGGTGGCGCTGTTCAACGCCTACCCGGAGAGCTTCCAGATGCCGGTCTACGCCACCCGGCGTTCCGGCTCGGCGCCGCAGTGGGTCTACGACAACATCCGCCGCAACGCCACCAGCGCCAAGCTGCTCAACGGTGGCAACGGCTTTGCCGACGCCTACGGCGGCGTGCCGTTCCCGATCCCGCAGAACGGCCTGGAGGCGGTGTGGAACCACATCACCCGTTATCGCGGCACCTACATCGTGCGGCGCTCGGCGGAGGCGGGCGTGCAGCGCAATGGCGCCTACTCCCTGGTCACCTCCGAGGACGAGGCGCTGTTCCGCTTCTACGACCCCAAGGGCAGCTACGCGGGCCTGCAGAACACCCTGTTCTACTACCTCAGCTTCACCACCGCCCCGGCGCGCCTGGCCGGCAACGGCGCGCTGGTGCAGGAGATGCTCGACCAGGTCAAGGAGCCACGCCAGGCCTGGGGCTACAACCCCGGACAGCGCCGTGTGCGGCGGGCGCCGACCCTGGCCTACGACACGCCCATCGAGTCCACCGACGGCCTGCGCACCGCCGATGACACTGACATGTACAACGGCGCGCCGGATCGCTACGACTGGACCCTGGTGGGCAAGCAGGAGATTTACATCCCCTACAACAACTACAAGGTCACCAGCCCCGAGGTGAAGTACAAGGACCTGCTGCAGCCCGGCCACATCAACCCCAAGTACACCCGCTACGAGCTGCACCGGGTGTGGGTGGTGGATGGCAAGCTCAAGCCCGGCGCCCGGCACATCTACTCGCGGCGCACGCTGTTCCTCGACGAGGACAGCTGGGGCGCTGCGGTGGTTGACCAGTACGACGGCCGGGGCGACCTCTGGCGGGTGTCGATGGCCTACCTGAAAAACTTCTACGAAGTGCCCACGGTGTGGACCGCGCTGGACACCTTCCACGACCTCCAGGCCCGCCGCTACGGCGTGCAGTGGCTGGACAACGAAGAGCCCGGCACCGTCGACTTCAGCCAGTCGTCCCCCGGTGACGCGGCCTTCACCCCGGCCGCCCTGAGGCGCAAGGCCTCGCGCTGACCAGAGTCCCGCCCCACGGCGGGACTGCTCGTCGACCCGGCGCCGCGTTATAGTCGCGCGATTCCAACCGAAGGGATGAGCGAGGACCATGGTGGCGCCGGTGAGGATTCTGGTGGTGGACGACGATGCCGAGGTGCGCGAGCTGCTGCAGGACTACCTGGGCGGCCACGCCTACCAGGTGGAGACGGCCTGTGACAGCGGCAGCATGCGCGCGGCCCTGGCAGTCGGCTTGCCGGACCTGGTGCTGCTGGACGTCGGCCTGCCCGGCGAGGACGGCCTGAGCCTCGCCCGCTACCTGCGCGAGCACCACGACCTGCCGGTGATCATGGTCTCCGGCGCCGGCAGCGCCGTGGACCGCACCATCGGCCTGGAAGTGGGTGCCGACGACTACGTGGCCAAGCCCTTCGACCCCCGCGAACTGCTGGCCCGGATCAAGACCGTGCTGCGCCGCTACCAGCGCGCCCCGGCGTCCGCTGCCGTGGCGGAGGCCGCTGCCCCCGTCGAATCCGATACCCGCCTGCAACTGGGCGCCTGCCGCCTGGACCTGGAGCGCCGCCAGCTGTTCGACGCCTCGGGCGCGGAAATTCCCCTCACGGCCATGGAGTTCGACCTGCTCCAGGCCTTCGCCCAGCGGCCCAACCGGCCGTTGTCCCGCGACCAGTTGCTCAACCTCACCCAGAACCGCGACTGGAACCCCTTCGACCGCTCCATCGACATCCGCATCGCCCGCCTGCGCCGCAAGCTCGAGACCGACCCCGACAAACCCCAGGTGATCCGCACCCTGCGCGGGGTGGGGTACATGTTCGTGCCGGGCTGACCCCGCGCCTGGTGCTTCTGCTCGGCGCCAGGCCGCCGTTTGTTTCAATTGTTTCAACCGCGTTGTACCCCCTGAAATCCCTCGGGGCGGCTCTCTATACTCCGTTCACCCAAGAGGCTCCTGGAGGCCTTCCGATGAGCCAGACGGCCCACCGCCCGCTGTTCGACGGCGCCGCCGAACACCAGTTGCGCCAGATCGTCGACAACAGCAGCGCGGTCATCTACGTGAAGGACCTGGAAGGGCGCCTGCGCCTGGTGAACCGGGCGTTCGAGCAGGTGTTCAAGGTCACTGCCGAGCAGGTCATCGGTCATGTCGACCATGAGTTCTTCCCGGCCGAGCTGGCCGATGTGCTGCGGGCCAACGACCAGAAGGTGGTGGAGCTGGGGCGCGAGCAGGAGTTCGAGGAGCGCCTGCCGTTCAACGGTGTGGTGCGCACCTACCTGTCGAGCAAGTTCCCTTTGTTCGACGCGGAGGGGCGGGTCACGGCGGTGTGCGGCATCTCCACCGACATCAGTTCGCGCAAGAGCGTCGAGGAGGTGCTGCGCTACGTGGCCCTGGGGATTTCGGCGGCCACCGGCAACGAGGTGTTCGAGGCGATCGCCCGCTACATGGTGCGCTCGCTCCGGGCCGACTTTGCCTTCGTCAGCCGCATCAGCGACGAGGGGCCGCACAAGCTCACCACCCTGGCGATGTATTACAACGGCTCGCTGCAGGCCAACTCGACCTACCCCTTGAGCGGTTCACCCTGCGGCGACGTACAGGGACGGGCCTTTCATTTCGTCGGCACCGGGTTGCAGGCGCTGTATCCGAATGACGCCGTATTCCGTGCCTATGGGGTCGACAGCTACGCCGGCTACCCGCTGTTCGCCACCGATGGCCGGCCGCTGGGACTGATCGCTGCTGGCCGCCTGGGCCCGATGAAAGAGCGCGAGCGCGCCGAGTCGGTGCTGCGCATCTTCTCGGTGCGGGCGGCGGCGGAGATCGAGCGCCTGGAGGCGGAGGCCAGCTACCGGGCGATCTTCGCCGGCTCCGAGGACGCCATCCTGGTGCTGGATGTGGAGACCGGGGCGCTGGTGGATGCCAACCCGCGTGCTTGCGCGACGGTCGGCTACAGCTACGAGGAAATGATCGGGCTGGACATCGATGCCTTCAGCGCCGGCTACGAACCCTACACCGGGCGCCAGGCCGCGGGCTTCCTGGCCCGCGCGGCGGCGGGCGAGCCGCAGCGGTTCGAGTGGCACCGGCGCAACCGCGACGGCAGCCTGCATTGGGACGATGTGACCCTGAAGCGGGTGACCCTCTCGGGGGTGGACCGCATCCTGGTGTTCTGCCGCGAGATCACCCAGCGCAAGGAGGCGGAGCAGGCGCTGCGCGCCAGCGAGCTGCAGCACCGCACCATCACCGACACGGCGCTGGATTGCTTCATCAGCATGGACGGCGCCGGGCGCATCCTGGCCTTCAACCCGGCCGCCGAGCGCTGCTTCGGCATCGCCCGGGACCAGGCGCTGGGGCGAGGGTTGCTGAAGCTGATCATCCCCGAGCGGTTCCACGTGATGTACGAACAGGACCTGGAGCGCTACGCGCAGACCGGCAACGGCAGCTTTCTCGGCAAGCGCCTGGAAGTGGTGGCGCGCCGTGCCTCCGGAGAGGAGTTTCCGGCGGAACTGGCCCTGACCCATGTGAATGGCGACGAAGGCCCCCGTTACATCTGCTACCTGCGCGACATCACCGAGCGGCGCCAGGCCGAGGAGGAGAAGACCCGTCTGGAGCAGCAGTTGCGCCAGGCCCAGCGCATGGAAGCCATCGGGCATCTGACCGGGGGCATTGCCCACGACTTCAACAACCTGCTGACCAGCATGCTGGGCTACACGGTAATGGCGCAGGAGCATGCCGAGTCCCTGCGCGACGAGCGCCTGGGCAAGTACCTGACCCGGGTGCAGCGGTCGGCGGAGAAGGCCCGCGACCTGATCCAGCAGATGCTGACCTTCAGCCGTGGCAGCCGGGGTACGCCCCAAGTGACGGCGCTGGACCGGTTGCTGGGCAGCTTCATCCGCCTGCTGGAATCCACCCTGCCGGCCACCGTCGAGCTGGAGACCCACCTGGCAGCCGATCTGCCGCCGGTGCTGGCGGACCCGGTGCAGCTGGAGCAGGTGCTGATGAACCTGTGTATCAACGCCCGGGACGCCATGGGCGGTGTCGGGCGCTTGCGCATCGAGCTGCAGCGGCAGCACCTGGGCGATGGCGTGTGCGCGTCCTGCCAGCAGCGGGTGGCGGGGCCCTTCGTCAGCCTGACGGTGAGCGATAGCGGCCCGGGCATCGATGCGGGCCTGCGTTCGCAGGTGTTCGAGCCGTTCTTCTCCACCAAGGCCAGCGGCCAGGGCAGTGGCATGGGCTTGTCCATGGTCCACGGCATCGTCCATGAGTACGGCGGGCACATCCTGCTGGAGGGTGGCGCGGGGCAGGGGGCGGTGTTCCGCGTTCTGCTGCCGGCCCACGAGGACGGGCAGCTTCCGGAGGGGATGGCCTGCTGCCCGGCGGAGCATGTTCCGGTTCGCGCGACCTTGCAGGGGCGGGTGGCGGTGGTGGACGACGACCCGCTGGTGGGCGAATTCATGAGTGACCTGCTGGCCACCTGG
Organism: Pseudomonas sp. FeS53a; assembly: GCF_000931385.1. NCBI lineage: Bacteria > Pseudomonadati > Pseudomonadota > Gammaproteobacteria > Pseudomonadales > Pseudomonadaceae > Pseudomonas > Pseudomonas sp. FeS53a. Next base: position 38,699 of record NZ_JYFT01000083.1, on the reverse strand, counting down.
GGGCTGGAGGTGCAGCTGTTCAGCGACCCGGAGCAGGCCAGCCTGCACCTGGGGGCCGACCCTTACGCGCGGGACCTGGTGATTCTCGACCAGAGCATGCCGAGGTTGACCGGCATGCAGTTGGCGCGGCGCCTGCTGGCGGCCCGTGCGGACCTGCCGATCCTGCTCTACACCGGCTTCAGCGACAGCCTGGTGGAGGAGGACGTGCGCGCCCAGGGCGTGCGGGCGATGCTGACCAAGCCGCTGGACCAGGCCCGCTTGCATGCGCTGCTGGGCGAACTGCTGGAGGCGGCGGGCAGTTACCGTACTGAAACAAACTGAGCGGCGGCAGCCACAGTACGGATACAGGGGCGGTGCAGGCTGTAACCATCAGCCACCGGCCATCAAGGACCGCCATCATGGACACCCTCTCCGGACGCATCGCCGCTGTTTCCCTCGGACTGACCAGCTGGCTGGTCGCCCTGGCCACCTTCCTCGTCGCCATCGGTTTTCTCGCCGGCCTGCCGCTGGCGCCTTTCCACCTGGAGGCGCCGCTGGTGGTGCCGCCTTGGCACGCCCTGGCACTGGACGGGCTGCTGCTGGTGGGGCTGGTGGCGGCCGTGCTGCTGGCCGCTGGCCGCAGCCACCGCGTGCGGCTGCTGATGGTGAGCGCGGTGGCGCTGCTGGTCATGGCGTTCTGGCAGCCCCTGGGGGGTGAGACCTGGCAGTTCGACAACCCGTCCCTGCGGCTGGTGCTCTCCGCGGCCTTCGGCCTGGGGGCGGCGTTGCTGGCCTACGCGCTGGTGCTGGCGGATGTGCTGTCCGGATCGGGGCTGGTGGCGGCCTGGCGCCGGTTGCCGGCCGGCTCGGCCCGGGCGATCCCCGCCCTGGCCCGTGGCCTGCGCGGTGAGGCGCGGCTGGCGTCCGGGCTCGGTGTGCTGCTGTGTGCCTGGGGCAGCCCGGCCATGGGGGTTGCGCACCTGGGGCTGGCGCTGCTGGCGAGCCTGGTGGTGGGGTGGGCGATGGTGCGGGGCCGCGCCCGGTCATCCGGGCGGGTGCTGAGGCTGGAGCGTGCGCCGCGTGACGGGGTGCGCCACGCAGCCTGAGGCCAGGCGGACTAGACGGTGAAGCGCGCCACCATGGCGTTGAGTTCCAGGGCCAGGCGCGAGAGCTGGTAGCTGGCGGTGGAGGTTTCGTTGGCGCCGGTCGCGGTCTGGGTGGACAGGTCGCGGATGTTGACCAGGTTGCGGTCCACCTCGCGGGCGACCTGGGCCTGCTCTTCGGCGGCGCTGGCGATCACCAGGGTGCGCTCGTTGATGTGGCTGACCTGCTCGGCGATCTCCACCAGGGCGGTGCCGGCGGCTTCGGCGATCTCCAGCATCTGGCGGGCACGCTGGTCGTTCTGGCTCATGGCGCTGACCGCCTCGCCGGTGCCGCTCTGGATGTTTCCGATCATCTGTTCGATTTCACGGGTGGATTCCTGGGTGCGGTGGGCGAGGGCGCGTACCTCGTCGGCGACCACGGCGAAGCCGCGCCCCTGCTCGCCGGCGCGGGCTGCCTCGATGGCGGCGTTGAGGGCCAGCAGGTTGGTCTGCTCGGCGATGGCGCGTATCACGTCGAGCACCTTGCTAATGTTCTGCGCCCGTTCGGCCAGGCCTTCCACCAACTCACTGGTCTGGGCGACGTCGTCGCTCATGTGGCGGATCGCCTGGACGGTCTGCTCGACCCGGCTGCGCCCGGCATGGGCCGATTGCTCGGAGGCCCGGGAGGCTTCTGAAGTGCCGGCGGCGTTGCGGGCCACTTCCTCGACGGCGGCAGTCATCTCGTTCACCGCCGTGGCGGCCATCTGGATTTCGTCGTGCTGCTGGCTGAGGGTGCGGTTGCTTTCCTCGGTGATGGCGCTCATTTCCTCTGCGGCCGAGGCGAGCTGGGTGGCGGAATGGCTGATCTGCTCGATGGTGCCGCGCAGTTGCTGCTGCATCTTCTTCAGGGCGGTGAGCAGTTGGGCGGGTTCGTCCCGGCCGGTGGTGTCGATGGGGCCGGTGAGGTCGCCGCTTGCCACCACGTCGGCGGCGCGCACGGCGATGTGCAGCGGCTGGGTGATGCTACGGGTCAGCAGCCAGGCCAGCAGCACGGTGGCCAGTACCGCCAGGGCCAGCACGCTGAGCACGGCAGTCTTGGCGCTGGCGTAGTCCTGGTCGGCTTTTACGTTGGCCTGCTCGGCGCCTTCGGTGTTGTAGTCCAGCAGGGCCTGCAAGGTCTTGATGGTGGTGCGGTAGTTCTCCAGCAGCGAACCCTGGACGAGGCGGTTGGCGCCGGCACTGTCACCACTGCGGGAGAGGCCCAGGAGCTGGGTGGACTCGTCCTGGAAGCGTTTGTACTGCTGCTGGAAGGCGCGGAACAATTCGGTGTCCCGGCCCGTATCCATGTCCTTCTCATAGGCCTGGCTGGTCTTCGCCAGGTTGGCCTCCAGCTCCTGAAGGCGCTGCTCAAGAGCGGGCTTGGCGGCCGCTTCGGCGAGCACGTGGCCCAGTTGCACCTGGCGTATTTCGGTGACCAGCAGTTCCAGCTTGGCCAGGTTCCTGAGGCTCGGGATCCAGCTCTGGCTCATTTCGGTGGAGGCGCCGTTGATCACCGCCATGCGGTTCAGCGAGAACAGGCCGGTGAGTATCAGCAGCAGGGTGATGAGGGCAAAGCTCGAGGCGGCGCGCGGGGCGATGGGGAACTGGCGCAGGAACATGGGCACTTCTCCGTGGGGGCCAGGCGGGGGACGCGGAGGAGTATAGGTTTTCTTGCTGGCCTGCGAAGCCTGGCCTGGGGGCTTTTCAGGGGAAGTGAGGGCCTGCCGCTGGGCAGGCCCTGTGGTGTCAGACGGTGAAGCGGGCGACCACGGCACTGAGGTCGGCGGCCAGGCGGGACAGTTCCTGGCTGGCGCTGGAGGTCTGGTTGGAGCCGGTGGCGGTCTGGGCGGAGAGGTCGCGGATGTTGACCAGGTTGCGATCCACCTCGCGGGCGACCTGGGCCTGCTCTTCCGCCGCGCTGGCGATCACCAGGGTGCGTTCGTTGATGGCGCTGACCTGGGCGGCGATCACATCCAGGGCCTGGCCGGCGGCTTCGGCGATCTTGAGAATCTCCCGGGCGCGTTCGTCGTTCTGGCTCATGGCGCTGACGGCGTTGCCGGTGCCGGTCTGGATGCTGGCGATCATCTGTTCGATTTCGCGGGTGGATTCCTGGGTGCGGTGGGCGAGGGCGCGGACTTCGTCGGCGACCACGGCGAACCCCCGGCCTGCTTCGCCGGCCCGGGCGGCCTCGATGGCGGCGTTGAGGGCCAGTAGGTTGGTCTGCTCGGCGATGGCGCGGATCACGTCGAGCACCTTGCTGATGCCCTGGGCCTGGTCGGCCAGGCCGCCGACGATGCTGCTGGTCTGGCTGACTTCGCTGCTCATGGCGCGGATGGCCTGGACGGTCTGGGCGACCTGGTGGCGGCCACCTTCGGCGGACTCTTCCGAGAGGCGCGAGGCTTCGGAGGTGGAGGCGGCATTGCGTGCGACCTCTTCGACGGCGGCGGTCATCTGGTTGACGGCGGTGGCGGCCATCTCCGTTTCGTCGTGCTGGCGATTCATGGCCTGGTTGGTTTCATCGGTCACCACGCTGAGCTGGTGGGCGGCAGCGGCCAATTGGCTGGAGGAGTCGGTGATGTGGCGGATGGTCTGGTGCAGGCTGCTGCGCATCTCGGCGAGGGCTTGCATCAGCCGCGCGGGCTCGTCCCGGCCCTGGGTGTCGATGGTGCCGGTGAGGTCGCCGTTGGCGACGGTGCGGGCGGCTTCCACGGCATTGCGGATCGGCACGACGATGCTGCGGGTGAGCAGCCAGGCCGTGGCGACGGCGAGCAGCGCGGCGAGTACCAGCACGAGGCTGACGGCGGTGCGGGCACCTTCATAGGTGCTGGCGCTGGCATCGCCGGAGCGGTCGGCTTCGAGGTTGCTCAGCTTGATCAGCTCGGTGAGGGTGGCGTGGACGTCCTCATAGGCCTTGCGCAGGGGGCCGCGCATCAGTTCGTAGGCGTCGTCGGCGCGGTTGCTGCGGGAGAGTTGCAGCAACTGGTCGTGGCTCTGGAGGTAGGTTTCCTTGCGCTGGCGGTATTCGGCGAACAGGCGCTTCTCGTCCGGCAACAGGAACAGGGGCTGGTAGATGCGCTCGATCTCGTCCAGCTCCTCGCGGATCTTGGCCATGCGCGCTTCCTGGCGGCTCATCTGCTCGGCCTCGCGGCTGAGAATGTGGTTCATCTCGCTGAGACGGTATTCGGCCATCAGGTAGCCGAGCTGGCTGGAGTACTCGACGCTGGGGAGCCAGATCTTGGATACCTGGTAGGCGGCTTCGTCCATGGTGGACATCCGCGACAGGCAGAAGAGCCCCAGGCCCACCAGCAACAGGGTGATGACGGCGAAGCCGCAGGCGGCGCGGATGGAAATGCTCAGGTTGCGCAGGGACATGGGAGGCTCCTCCGGGGATGCGCGTGGGCGTACGGGCATTAAGAGCGGAGGCGTTGCGCGGGACTTAAATGCGGCGGCGGGGTTTGGGAAAGGTCTGATGCGGTTTTACGCAGGGCATGAAAAAGGCCCGTATCCGGGGATACGGGCCTTCAGGTGTTGCCGGGGGCCGGTCAGGCCTTGAAGCGCTGCAGCACCAGGGTGGCGTTGGTGCCGCCGAAGCCGAAGCTGTTGGACATGACGGTGTCCAGCTTGGCGTCTTCGCGAACCTGGCGAAGGATCGGCATGTCGGCCACTTCCGGGTCCAGCTCGTCGATGTTGGCCGAGGCAGCGATGAAGTTGCCTTCCATCATCAGCAGGCAGTAGATCGCCTCGTGGACGCCGGCGGCACCCAGGCTGTGGCCGGACAGGCTCTTGGTGGAGCTGATTACCGGGGCCTTGTCGCCGAAGACTTCACGTACGCCGCGGATCTCCGCCACGTCGCCCACCGGGGTGGAGGTGCCGTGGGTGTTGAGGTAGTCGATCGGGGCCTTGACGGTGGACAGGGCCTGCTGCATGCAGCGGACCGCGCCTTCGCCGCTCGGGGCGACCATGTCGTAGCCGTCGGAGGTGGCACCGTAGCCGACGATCTCGGCGTAGATCTTGGCGCCGCGCTTGAGGGCGTGCTCCAGTTCCTCGACCACCACCATGCCGCCGCCACCGGCGATGACGAAGCCGTCACGCTTGGCGTCGTAGGCGCGGGAGGCCTTCTCGGGGGTGTCGTTGTACTGGGTGGAGAGGGCGCCCATGGCGTCGAACAGGCAGCTCTGGCTCCAGTGCTCTTCCTCGCCGCCGCCGGCGAAGACCACGTCCTGCTTGCCGAGCTGGATCTGCTCCATGGCCTGGCCGATACAGTGCGCGCTGGTGGCGCAGGCGGAGGAGATGGAGAAGTTCACGCCCTTGATCTGGAAGGGGGTGGCCAGGCACGCGGAAACGGTGCTGCCCATGGTGCGGGTCACGCGGTATGGGCCGATGCGCTTGACGCCCTTCTCGCGGAGGGTGTCGATGGCTTCCATCTGGTTGACGGTGGAGGCGCCACCGGAACCGGCGATGAGGCCGGTGCGGGGATTGGAGATCTGCTCGGGCGTCAGGCCGGAGTCCTTGATCGCCTGTTCCATCGCCAGGTAGGCGTAGGCGGCGGCGTCACCCATGAAGCGGAAGATCTTGCGATCGATCAGCTCTTCCAGGTTCAGGTCGACGGAACCGGAAACGTGGCTGCGCAGGCCCATCTCGGCGTAGGCCGGGTTGTGGCGGATACCGGCACGGCCGGCACGCAGGTTGGCGGAAACGGTTTCCTTGTCATTGCCCAGGCAGGAAACGATGCCCAGGCCGGTGATCACGACGCGACGCATGCGGATAACCCTTAGAAGCTGTCAGTTGAAGTGAAGAGGCCGACGCGGAGGCCTTCCGCGCTGTAGATCTCGCGCCCGTCGACGCTGACGGTGCCATCGGCGATGCCGAGGATCAGCGAGCGGTTGATGGTGCGCTTGATCTGGATGTTGTAGGTGATCTTCTTGGCGGTCGGCAGGATCTGACCGAAGAATTTCACCTCGCCCGAGCCCAGTGCACGGCCGCGGCCGGGGTTGCCCTGCCAGCCGAGGTAGAAGCCCACCAGCTGCCACATGGCATCGAGGCCCAGGCAGCCCGGCATCACCGGGTCGCCCTCGAAGTGGCAGGCGAAGAACCACAGGTCGGGGTTGATATCGAGCTCGGCGACGATTTCGCCCTTGCCGTACTTCCCGCCGGTTTCGCTGATGTGAACGATCCGGTCGATCATCAGCATGTTGGGGGCGGGCAGTTGCGCATTACCAGGTCCGAACAGCTCACCGCGACTGCAGCGCAGCAGGTCTTCCCGGGAATAGGCGTTTTGTCTTGTCATGCGAGCTCCTAAATGGTCCCCGTACTGCAGGGCTTGGCATTTCGTCCACTGCCGTGCGCATAGCGCCGAATCGGCAGACTAGTCATAGACTGTTGCGTTGCAGTGAAAGTCACAGAGTACACTCGTACACCTGCATTCCGATCGTCCCGGGTCGCGCAAGGTGGGGGTTCGAGGGCACAGCCTGCCGCACTTTATCACCCGCTGCCCACTCACCGAAGGTCGGGGGGGCAATCGGTCGCGCCGCCCAGCCAGCGCTGCAGCACACGCTGCAGGTCTGCCCGTTTGAACGGCTTGGCGAGGTAATCGTTCATACCCGCTTCCAGGCATGCTTCGCGGTCGCCCTGCAGGGCGTTGGCGGTGAGGGCGATGATGGGGACCCGGGTGCCTCCATTCATGCCGCGAATCTGACGGGTGGCTTCATAGCCATCGAGCACCGGCAGCCGGCAGTCCATGAGGATGGCGGCGAACCCCGTGCGAGAAGCCGCCTGCACGGCCTGGGCACCGTCGCTGACCAGGCTGACGCGGTAGCCGAGGCTGCGCAGCATGGCTTCTATCACGGTCTGGTTGACCGGGTTGTCCTCCACCAGCAGCACGTCCTGGCCGTTGCCCGCCGCGGCCTGGTCCAGGTAGGGGCCGTCTGTGCGGTTCACCTGCTGGCGGAAGGGCAGGGGGATTTCCAGGGTGAACACCGAGCCCTGGCCCTGGTGGCTTTCGGCGCGCAGGGTGCCGCCCATGCGCTCGGCCAGGGTGCGGGCGATGGGCAGGCCGAGGCCGGTGCCGCCGTAGCGCCGGGAAATGGAGCTGTCGGCCTGCTGGAAGGCGTCGAACATGTGCTCCAGCCGTTCCGGGGGAATGCCGATGCCGCTGTCGTGCACGGCGCAGGTGAGCCAGAGCACCTGGTCGTCCAGCGCCTGCCACTGGGTGACCACGCGGATGCTGCCCTCTTCGGTGAACTTCAGGGCGTTGCCGACCAGGTTCACCAGGATCTGCCGGATGCGCGTCGGGTCGCCCTGGACCTCCACCTGTTCCAGGCCGGGCTGAGTCTCCACGATCAACGCCAGGCCGCGCTGCTGGGCGCTGTGCTGGAACACCTGCACCGAACCGTTGACCAGCTCCAGCAGGTTGAAGGCGATGCGCTCCAGTTCCAGCGCGCCCCGCTCGATGCGGGAGAAGTCGAGGATGTCGTTGATCACCTTCAGCAGGTGCTCGGTGGACTCGGTGGCCAGGGCGGCGTACTCGGCCTGCTCCTGGGTCATCTCGGTTGTTTCAAGAAGTTGCAGCATGCCCAGCACGCCGTTCATCGGTGTGCGCAGCTCGTGGCTCATCATCGCCAGGAAGTCGGACTTGGCGCGGTTGGCCTGCTCGGCTTCTTCCCGCGCGGCAATCAGCTGGTCGATGGCCTGGCGCTGTTCCCGGCTGGCGCGGTCGAGGCCGCTGGCGAGGTTGTTGATGTGCCGGGCCAGGTCACCCAGCTCGCCTTCCTCCATCACCGGCAGGCTGGCCTGGTAGTTACCGGCCTGGATGGCCTCCACTGCCTGGCCCATGGCGCTGATGGGCTGTGACAGGCGGATGGCCAGGCGGCGCGCCACCAGGAAGGTGAGGATCAGGGCGAACAGCGCCAGCAGTGTGGCCTTGAGCAGGATCTCCTGCTGGCGACTGCTGAACGCATCGTTGGACATGCCGACCACCACGCGCCCGAGGTAGCCGGTGGCCAGCTTGCTGTCGCCACGCCCGGCATGGAACAGCGTCTCGTTGCCCAGCTGCACCTGCTGCAGGCGGATGGGCGCATGGAAGATCTCCACCTGTGCACCGTTGCGTTCGAGGGTGCCCGGCTGCTCGACGTAGGCGAGGATGGCGTCGTCCTGGTCGCGCACTTCCAGGAAGCGCACATGGGGGGTGTCCAGGGTGGCCTTGAGCAGGCCCTCCAGCACCGGACGGTTGCCGGCGATCACGCCGTATTCGGCTGCCGGCGCCAACTGGTTGGCGATCAACTGGCCGGTGTGGTTGAGCTCCTGGCGCAGGTCCTGCAACCGGGCGAAGGTGAAGAAGCCGGTCAGCAGCAAGGTCAGCAGCAGGGCGGGGCCGAGGCTGATGAGTTGGGTGCGGGTGTGGATGTCCCAGCTGCGGGTCATGGGGTGGTGCCTCCTGGGCCCGTCAGCGTGGAGTCAAGGTACGTCAGCCCCCGGGCGTTTCCGCTTTGGTCGCTCGCCCGGGCGCCCGCGTCACCTTGGCGGCATGCAAGCCGTCGGGTAGAAGAGGCGGGCGAGGGGCGTGGAGGCATGCAGGGGTCTCGGCGCAGGGCTTGCCAGGTTGGGTGATGGCCGTTCGGCGGGCGTTCGGCACCGTAAAACCACGAAGCGGTCACATGGGTGCGGGATTTTCGTCGCTCCCCCGCGGCTTGACCAGTGGCAGATGCCCGGTTTGAGACTGGTTGGTCGCTCGGGCCTCCGTATAATGCGCGGATTCGCCACCCGGGTGGCTCTACATGGACTGGTTATGACTCGAGATCAATCGATCGCAGTGCTGGGTGGCGGCAGCTTCGGCACCGCCATTGCCAACCTCCTCGCCGAGAACGGCAACAGCGTGCTGCAGTGGATGCGCGACCCCCAGCAGGCCGAGGCGATTCGCCAGAACCGCGAGAACCCCCGCTACCTCAAGGGGGTGAAGATCCACCCCGGGGTCAGCCCCAGTTCCGACCTGCCGGCCGTGCTGGCGGCCTGCGACCTGGTCTTCGTGGCTATCCCCTCCAGCGCCCTGCGCAAGGCCCTGGAGCCGGTGGCCGAGCAGCTCGAAGGCAAGCTGCTGGTGAGCCTGACCAAGGGCATCGAGGCCCGGAGCTTCAAGCTGATGAGCCAGATCCTCGAAGACGTGGCGCCCAAGGCGCGCATCGGCGTGCTCTCCGGCCCGAACCTGGCCAAGGAAGTGGCCGATCACGCGCTGACCGCCACCGTGGTGGCCAGCGAAGACGCCGAGCTCTGCCAGCGCGTGCAGCAGGCCCTGCACGGCAAGACCTTCCGCGTCTATGCCAGCGCCGACCGCTTCGGCGTGGAGCTGGGCGGCGCGCTGAAGAACGTCTACGCCATCATCGCCGGCATGGCCGCTGCCCTGGGCATGGGCGAGAACACCAAGAGCATGCTGATCACCCGGGCACTGGCCGAGATGACCCGCTTCGCCGTCAAGCTCGGCGCCAACCCCATGACCTTCCTCGGCCTGGCCGGTGTCGGTGACCTGATCGTCACCTGCTCCTCGCCCAAGAGCCGCAACTACCAGGTGGGCTTCGCTCTGGGCGAGGGGCTGTCCCTGGAGGATGCCGTGGCCCGCCTGGGCGAGGTGGCCGAGGGGGTCAACACCCTCAAGGTGCTGAAGGCCCGCGCTGAGGAACTGCAGGTCTACATGCCGCTGGTCTCCGGCCTGCACGCCATCCTCTTCGAAGGGCGCACCCTGGCCCAGGTGATCGAGGTGCTGATGCGTGGCGAGCCGAAGACCGACGTCGACTTCATCCCCACCAGCGGCTTCTGAACCAGCCGCCCCAGGACCAGGAGCTAACCATGAGCAATGAGCAAGAAGACCTGCAGCGCGAGTCCATCCTGCTGCGTGTGTTGTGGATGCTGATCTTCGTCATCGTCTGGCAGTTGGCCGAGATCGTGCTCGGCGTGGTGGTGCTGGCCCAGCTGGGCTACCGCGCCTTCTACGGCGCGCCCAACGGCGGGCTGATGGCCTTCGGTGACAGCCTCAGCCAGTACCTGGCCCAGATCGGCCGCTTCGGCACCTTCAATACCGAGGAAAAGCCCTGGCCGTTCGCCGACTGGCCGACCCCGCGCGCGCCGGAAGGCGAGGCCGCCCACAGCGTGCCCCCGGCGCCCCACCCGGTGCGTGACGAAGAGCCGAAGCTGTGAAGCTCTGGCTGCTGCGCCACGGCGAGGCTGAGCCCAGGGCCGCCACCGATGCCGAGCGACCGCTGACCCGCAACGGCCGCCAGGAGGTGCTGCAGGCTGCAGCCCGCCTGGCGGGAGTGTCATTGGACGCGATCATCGTCAGCCCCTACCTGCGCGCCCGGCAGACGGCCGAACTGGTGGTCGAGGCCCTGGCATTCCAGGGGCCGGTGCTGGTGGAGAGCTGGCTGACGCCGGAAAGCGACCCGCGCGAGGCGCTCGACCGGCTGGCTCGGCGGGAAGAGAGCCAGTTGCTGCTGGTGACCCACAACCCGTTCGTAGGGGAGCTGGCTGGCCTGCTCGTCCACGGCCATCGTCAGCAGCCATTGGCCATGAGCACCGCCAGCCTGGCCGAACTCGACGGCGCAATGCCCCTGGCCGGGGTGATGGACCTGCGTGCGCTTCACCATCCCCATCGCCTGTGACCCCGCAGGGGCTCAAGGAAGACTGCCGTGATCCATGATTTCACCCGCCAGGCACTCGCCTGGCTTCTGGCCGTGGCCTGCATCCCCTTCGCGGGCGCTGCCGATCACCCCGACCCGTCCTACTTCGTCGGCCGCTACTGGGTGGTGGGCCGCCTGCCGGACAGTGGCACGCCCTACAGCGGTGACCTCAAGGTCTACCTGCATGAGGGCGAGATGGCGCTGTACTGGGAGGTGGGCGATGAGGTCTGGACCGGGCGGGCGACCTTCGTCGAGTCGGAGCTCGTCGATACCGCCACCCAGCTGCGCATCACCGTCGAGCGCGATGGCCATCCGTACGAAGGGACGCTGCTCTGGCGCAACGACCTGGACAACTACCCAAGGGTCTCGGGCTACATCTACGACCCGAAGGTCGACACCGACAAACCGGGCCTGGAGGCCTGGTTCCCCAACCCCGAGTCCCCCTGAACTAAACGCCCGGCCAAGGGGCCGGGCGCTGTCGGGTCAGTGGCTGGGGGTCTTGTCACCCCTCGTCTTCCAGAGCGAGACCAGCACGCCGCCGATCAGCAGGCTCAGGGTCACGCCCAGGGAGATAGCCGGGGGGATCTTGCCGATGAAGCCCACCAGGAAGATCTTGCCGCCGATGAACACCAGCACCAGGGCCAGGGCGTACTTCAGGTAGGCGAAGCGGTGGATCAGCGCCGCCAGGGCGAAGTACAGGGCCCGCAGGCCGAGGATGGCGAAGATGTTGGAGGTGTAGACGATGAACGGGTCCTGGGTGATGGCGAAGATCGCCGGGACGCTGTCCACCGCGAACACCAGGTCGGCCAGCTCGATCATCACCAGGGCCAGCAGCAGCGGCGTACCCCAGAGCACCACACGGCCGCTGGCGTCCGGCTGGCGGACGAAGAAGCGCTGGCCGTGGAGTTCGTCGGTGATCCGCATGTGGCTTCGCAGGAAGCGCACGAAGCGGTTCTCCGCCAGGTTCGGCTCGTCGTCCACCTTGGCGAACAGCATCTTCACGCCGGTGATGACCAGGAACACGCCGAACACGTAGAGGATCCAGCTGAACTCATGGATCAGTGCGGCGCCCAGGGCGATCATCACGCCACGCAGCACGATCACGCCCATGATTCCCCAGAACAGCACCTTGTGCTGGTACTGCCGCGGGATGGCCAGGAAGCTGAAGATCATCGCCATCAGGAACACGTTGTCCATCGACAGCGACTTCTCGATCAGGAAGCCGGTGACGTAGTCCATGCTCGCGTCAGCGCCTTTCTGGTGCCAGACCCAGAGGCCGAACAGCAGGCCTGCGGTGATGTAGCCGGCAGAAAGCATCAGGCTTTCCTTCACACCGATCTCGCGCTCCTTGCGATGGAGCACGCCGAGGTCGAAGGCCAGCAGGGAGGCGACTACGGCAATGAAGACCAGCCAGAGCCAGGTTGAGGTGCCGAGGAAGTCGGCGAAGAGAAACGAATCTAGGGCAGTCACGAGCCCCTCCTTTCAGTCGAATTGAACCAACTATGACTCCGACATGGCGGCGCTAACCGTCAGAGGGGCCCGGCGTCATGGCGGCGAGAATACGGACCGCCTCATACCCACTCAAGCTGGCCTTTTTGCAAATTGTGTACGCCGCCGACAGACGTCACGGTCGATACATTTCTTAACTTGCGCCTGGGATGGCGTGCGTGGAATAGTCGACCAAGCAAGTGCTTGGTTGTCCCCGATTCACAAGAATAAGAAGGAGGAGGCCCTGTGGCTGATGCAGTCCGTTTGCCGCTCGACATGTTCTTCGAGCGTGAAGCACGTCATCCCAACAAGCGTTACCTGGTGCAGCCCATGGCGGGCGGCCAGGTGGAAGAGCTGACCTGGGGCGATGTCGGCGACCAGGCGCGACGCGCCGCCAGTTGGCTCAGGGGGCGCGACCTCCCCCCGGGCAGCCGCATCGCGATCATTTCCAAGAACTGTGCCCACTGGATCGTGGCCGACCTGGCGATCTGGATGGCCGGGCACGTTTCGGTGCCCCTGTACCCCAACCTCACTGGCGAGTCCGTCCGGCAGGTGCTGGAGCACTCCGAAAGCGCCCTGGCGTTCATCGGCAAGCTGGACGACTGGCCGGCCATGAGCGGCGGGATTCCCGAGGGTGTGGCCACCATCGCGCTGCCCATCCACCCCGAGGGCACCTTCGACTACGCCTGGTCGGACCTGCTGGATTCGACTCCCATCCGCGACAATCCCCGCACCCGTCCCGAGCAGCTCGCCACCATCATCTACACCTCCGGCACCACCGGTACGCCAAAGGGCGTCATGCAGGGCTTCGGCAACTTCGCCTTCGCCGCCGAGCATGGCGTGCAGCTGTTCAACACCGGCGAGAGCGATCGCCTGCTGTCCTACCTGCCGCTGTGCCACGTGGCCGAGCGGATGTTTGTCGAGATGGCTTCCCTCTATGCCGGGCAGACGGTGTTCTTCGCCGAAAGCCTCGACACCTTCCTCCGCGACCTGCGCCGCGCGCGGCCCACGGCGATCTTCGGTGTGCCGCGCATCTGGACCAAGTTCCAGATGGGCGTTTTCGAGAAGATGCCCGCCCAGAAGCTGGACCGCCTGCTGCGCCTGCCACTGATCGGCCGCTTCATCGGGCGCAAGGTTCTCGCCGGCCTGGGGCTCGATGCCGTGCGCGTCGCCCTGTGCGGCGCGGCCCCGGTGCCCGAGGCGCTGCTGCACTGGTACAAGCGCCTGGGCCTGGACGTGCTGGAGGTCTACGGCATGACCGAGAACTGCGGTTACTCCCACGTCTGCCGCCCCGGCGAGCAGAAGACCGGCTGGATCGGCCGCAACAGCCCCGGCGTCGAAGTGCGCATCAGCGAGGAAGGGGAGGTCCAGGTCCGCAGCGGCGCCACCATGCAGGGTTACTACAAGGACCCTGAGCGCACCGCCGAGACCATCACCCCCGACGGCTTCCTGCGCACCGGCGACAAGGGCGAGCAGGACGCCGACGGCAACCTGCGGCTCACCGGCCGCATCAAGGAGATCTTCAAGACCAGCAAGGGCAAGTACGTCGCCCCCGCACCCATCGAGAACCGCCTGGCCGTGCATACCCGCATCGAGCAGGTGTGCGTGGTGGGCGACGGCCTGCCGCAGCCGATGGCCCTCTGCGTGCTCTCCGAGGTGGGGCGCCAGGAGGCCGGCAACGGCACCCGTGAACAGCTGGAAGGCAGCCTCCGGGCCCTGCTCGACGAGGTCAACCAGGCGCTGGACAAGCACGAGCGCCTGCTCGGCCTGGTGCTGGTGAAGGATGTCTGGGCGGTGGACAACGGCTTCCTCACGCCGACCCTGAAGATCAAGCGCAACGTCGTCGAAGGCACCTACGGGCCGCGTTTCCCCGAGTGGATCGAGCGTCGCGAAACGGTGCTCTGGCACGACTGAAGTCCGCGCCGGTCACCCCGGCGCCCACCCAACAAGGAGTCGACATGAGCCTTTGGCGCGAAACCCCCGATCTGGACCGCCTCAACGCCACCCTGCGCAACACCATCGGCGAGGTGCTGGACATCCGCTTCGAAGCCTTCGACGAGGGCTCGATCACCGCCAGCATGGTGGTGGACGGCCGCACCCACCAACCCTACGGGCTGCTCCACGGCGGCGCGTCCGTGGTGCTGGCCGAAACCCTCGGCTCCACCGCCGCCTACCTGTGCATCGACAGCAGTCGCTTCTATTGCGTAGGGCTGGAAGTGAACGCCAATCACCTGCGCGGGCTGCGCAGCGGCAGGGTCACTGCGGTTGCCCGGCCGGTGCACCTGGGGCGCTCCACCCATGTGTGGGACATCCGCCTCAGCGGCGACGATGGCAAGCCCAGCTGCATCTCGCGGCTGACCATGGCCATCGTGCCCCTGGGGGAGGAGCCGCCGCGCAGCTGATGTGCAAAAGAAAGGGGCCGCTTCAGCGGCCCCTTTTCATTCATGCCAGGTCCAGCCAGATCGGCGCGTGGTCGGAGGGTTTCTCCATGCCGCGCAGGTCGTAGTCGATCCCGGCATCGCGCAGGCGCGCCTGCAGCGGCTGGCTGGCGAGGATCACGTCGATGCGCAGGCCGCGCTTGGGGGTGTCCTCGAAACCGCGACTGCGGTAGTCGAACCAGCTGAAGCGATCGTTCACCTCGGGGTGGAGGTGGCGGAAGCTGTCCACCAGGCCCCAGCCTTTCAGGGTGGCCAGCCACTCGCGCTCTTCCGGCAGGAAGCTGCACTTGCCGGTCTTCAGCCAGCGCTTGCGGTTCTCCTCGCCGATGCCGATGTCGCAATCTTCCGGCGAGATGTTGATGTCACCCATCACCACCAGCGGCTGGGAGGGGGCGAAGCGGCTTTCCAGCAGCGCCTGCAGGTCGGCATAGAAGCGTTGCTTGGCCGGGAACTTCACCGGGTGGTCGCGGCTCTCGCCCTGGGGGAAGTAGCCGTTCATCACCGTCACCGGGTTGCCCTGTTCGTCGGCGAAGGTGCCGTAGATGAAGCGGCGCTGGGCGTCCTCGTCATCCCCGGGGAAGCCCTTGTGCAACTCCAGCGGCGCCTGGCGCGATAGCAGCGCCACGCCGTAGTGGCCTTTCTGCCCGTGGTAGTGGACGTGGTAGCCGAGCTGGCGGATCTCCGCTTCCGGGAACTGCTCGTCGGCCACCTTGGTCTCCTGCAGGCCGATCACGTCGGGCTGGTGCTTGGCGATCAGCGCCTCCAGCTGGTGGGGGCGGGCGCGCAGGCCGTTGATGTTGAACGA
Source organism: Pseudomonas sp. FeS53a (assembly GCF_000931385.1). Lineage (NCBI taxonomy): Bacteria > Pseudomonadati > Pseudomonadota > Gammaproteobacteria > Pseudomonadales > Pseudomonadaceae > Pseudomonas > Pseudomonas sp. FeS53a. The sequence continues at coordinate 23,206 of NZ_JYFT01000083.1, read as the reverse complement.
AACGATCTTCATGGGGGCAGCCATCCGGAAAAGTATCGAATCCTAGCCCAACGCCCGCCGGGCCTGCCAGCACATGGCGGCGGGGCAGGGGGGCTGCTAGCTTTTCAGCCAGCCGGGGCAACTGCCCGTCGCGGCGACCATAACCAGAACAACGAGGACACCGTGCATGCCCGGATACGTCACCCAAGCGCCGGTCGAAGTGCGCCTGCTCGACCGCGGCTACAGCCGCGAGGCCCGTTCGCTGCTCTACCACGCCTACCGGCACGAGCCCACCTACGCCTACCTGCTGGATGCCGACCGACCCGGCTATGACCAGCGCGTGCGCGCCACGGTGCGGGAGCTGGTCAAGCAGCACTTCATCGAGGAACTGCCGGCCATCGGCCTGCTGATCGAAGAGCGCCTGGTGGGCATCGCCCTCATCGCCCCGCCCCAGCGCCGGCTGGACATCACCGAAAGCTGGGGCTGGCGCCTGCGCATGCTGCTGACCACCGGGCTGGGCTGCACCCGGCGCTTCCTCGAATACCACGAGGCAGTGCTCGCCTGCCTGCCGCCCGGCCCGTACCACGTGCTGCCGTTGCTCGGCATCCACCCGGAGTTCCAGGGGCGCCAGCTGGGCGAGCGACTGCTCCAGGCGCTGCACGAATGGTGCGCCGAAGACGCCGGCTCGCAAGGTGTGGTGCTGGATACCGGCAACCCGCGCTACCTCGACTTCTACCAGCGCCAGGGCTACCAGTTGCTCGGTGAGGTCGCCGTCGGGCCGGTGCTGGAGCGGGTCTTCTTCCACCCCAACCCGGCCCAGGCGCTGGAAGGCGTTGGCGTGAGCGCCTGAGCCGCCATGGTTGTCAGCCCGACACATCGCGCCATGAAATCCTCGGCCGACGAGGCGTCTGTGACTGAAGAAAGGCAGCGGAACGCCGTGCTAGCATCCCGCGCATGAATGTTCGTCAAGGAATGCGCGGCCTCCTGGCACTCGCGCTGTCGGCCCTGTGCCCGCTCGCGCTGGCCAAGGCCTCGCTGGAAGTGAAGGTGTCCCCGGCCAATGCCGAGCTGAAGGCCAATATCGAAGCCTTCATCGGCAGCTTGGGGGATCGAGATGAAACCGCCCTGCGTCGTTTCCGCCGTGCCGCCGAGGAGCAGGCGCGCCAGGCGGCGCAGGCGCTCGGCTACTACCAGGCGGAGATCGACAGCCAGGTACGCCCCGGCAAGGACCCGGTCCTGCAACTGGACGTTCAGCCCGGCGAGCCCGTCCGCCTGCGCCAGGTGACGGTGCGGGTGGAAGGCGAGGCCGCTGGCCTCAAGGCCTTCAAGGTGCCGAAAAGCAAGGCCCTGGCCCCGGGCGAGCCGCTCAACCATGGGCTCTACGAAGACGCCAAGAAACTCATCCAGAGCCAGGCCCTGCGCTATGGCTTCTTCGACGGCCGCTTCCGCTCCCAGCGGCTGGACATCGACCCCCGTGCCGGTGTCGCCGATATCGAACTGATCTACGACAGTGGGCCGCGCTACGCACTCGGCCGGGTCGCCTTCGATGGCGACACCCCCTTCGATCCCGACCTGCTGGCGCGCCTGGTGCCGTTCCCGCCCAACACGCCCTACGACGCCGACCAGGTTGCCAAGCTCAGCCAGAACCTCCAGGCCAGCGGCTATTTCGAGGAAGTACGGGTGGACGCCCAGCCCGAGCCCGGTGCTGGCCGGCTGATCCCGGTGAAGGTGCGTCTCGGTGCCGTCAAACCCCGCACCCTGGGCCTGGGCGTCGGCTTCTCCACCGACGTCGGTCCCCGTGCCCGGGCCAACTGGACCCGCCACTGGATCAACCCCCAAGGCCACCGCCTCGGGGCAGAAAGCGAAATCTCCACAGCACGGCAGAGCGTCGGCACCTGGTACGAAATCCCCCTCGACCCGCCGCTGACCGACAGCCTGCGCTTCACCAGCGGCTTCCAGCGCGAACAACTCACCGACGTCGAAAGCCGCCGTTTCACCCTGGGCAGCCAATGGCAGTCCAAGCTGCCGGACGACTGGCAGCGGGTTGTCTCCCTGCGCTGGGAGCAGGAGATCTACGACTTCGGCGACGGCAGCCCCAACGGGCGCAGCAGCTTCCTCATCCCCGGCATCGGCTACAGCGTCMCCCGCAGCGACAACCGCCTCGACCCCAACCAGGGCTACCACCTGCAACTGGACGTGCGCGCTGCCAAGGAGGGCGTGCTGTCCGACGCCGACATGACCTACGCCAGCGCCATGGCCAAAGGGCTCTACACCCTGCCGGGCGGCCATCGCCTGCTGGGCCGGGTCCAGGCCGGCGGCATCGCCACCACCGATTACGGCGCCATCCCGCCCTCGCTGCGCTTCTTCGCCGGCGGTGACCAGAGCGTGCGGGGCTATGACTACCAGACGCTTTCCCCGGAGGACCGCCAGGGGAACAAGGTCGGCGGCCGCTACATGGTGGTGGGTAGCGCCGAATACCAGTACCCCATTGCCGAGCGCTGGCGCATCGCGGCTTTCGTCGACCGTGGCAACGCCGTCAACAACCTCAAGGACAAGCTCAAGACCGGCGCCGGCATCGGCGTGCGCTGGGTCTCCCCGGTCGGGCCCATCCGCCTCGACCTGGCCAAGGCCCTGGATGATCCCGGCGGCTTCCGCATTCACTTCTCCATGGGGCCGGAACTGTGAGGCGCGTGGTCAAGGGGGCGTTGCTCGCCCTGGGGTTCACCCTGGGTGGCGTGGGAGCGACCGGAGCCTGGCTGCTGGGCAGCGAGAGCGGCGCACGCTGGGCACTGGGCCTGGTGCCGGGGTTGGCGGTGGAGGGTTTCAGCGGCCACCTGGGCGGCCAATGGCAGGCACAGCGTGTGGTGTGGCGCCAGGGCGAAAGCGTGGTCGAGGTCACGGCCCCGCGCCTGGACTGGCAGCCCGGCTGCCTGCTGGGCATGACGCTGTGCATCGACCAACTGGCCGCCGACGAGGTGGCCCTGTCGTTCCCGGGGGAGGGCGGCAGCACTGACGAAGGCCCCGTCCGCCTGCCCGCCCTCGCGCTGCCGGTCGGCATCCGCCTGGGCGAGGCTCGCCTGGGGCGCCTCAGCCTGGATGGCGAGGCGCTGCTGGCCGATCTCCAGCTCCGCGCCACCTGGCTGGCGGACGGGCTCACCCTGGAACGTGTCAGCCTTCGTCGTGATGACCTCGCGTTGGACCTGCAAGGGCACCTCGCCCCCAGTGGGGATTGGCCGCTGGAAGCCACCGGCACCCTCGGTTTGCCGGCCCCAGGCGGCCAGGCCTGGTCACTGGCGTTGCACGCCAAGGGCGACCTGCAAGGGCAACTGACCGTCCAGGCCGACAGCACCGGTTACCTGCAGGGCCGCCTGGAAGGCGAACTGCAGCCCCTGGCCGACCACCTCCCAGCCTCCGCCACGCTGAAGGTGGACGCCTTCAAGGCCTCGGCGGACCTGCCCGACACCCTGCAATTACAGCGGCTCACCCTCCAGGCCCGGGGCGACCTGGCGCAGGGCTACGCGGTCGAAGGGCACGCCAGCCTGCCGGGCGAGGGCGGTGACGTACGCCTCGATCTGGCCGGCCGTGTGGACGCCAAGGGGGCGGACCTCAAGCAACTGGCCCTGGTGGCTGCGCCGGAGCAGACGCTCGACCTGAACGGGCGGATCGACTGGCAACAGGCCCTGGCCCTGGATGCCCGCATCGCCTGGCGTGACTTCCCCTGGCACCGGCTGTATCCCGCGATCGACGAGCCGCCCGTCAGCCTGCAGCGCCTCGACGGCCAGGTGCAGTACCTCGACGGCCACTACCACGGGCAATTCGATGCCGCCCTGAAGGGGCCGGCCGGTGACTTCACCCTCGCCAGCCCGCTCAAGGGGGACCTGGGCCAGGTGGAGCTGGCCGACCTGCGCCTGACCGCTGGCCAGGGCAAGGCCCAGGGGCGCGTCCAGGTGGGCTTCGCCAGCACAGTGGATTGGGACGCCCAGCTCGCCCTCAAGGACCTCGACCCCGCCTACTGGGTCGCCGAACTGCCCGGTCGCCTGGCCGGCAACCTGGCCAGCCAGGGGCGCATGGCCGATCGCCTCGCCCTCACGGCGGACCTTGACCTCAAGGGCCAGTTGCGCGGCCAGCCCGCCGTGCTCCTGGCCAAGGCCCGTGGCGAAGGGCAGCGCTGGACGCTGGAGCAGGTCCAGGCACGCCTGGGCGACAACCGCATCGACGGCCAGGGCCGCCTGGAGGAGCGCCTCGATGGCCGGCTGGACATCGCCCTCAATCGGCTTGGTCAGCTCTGGCCCGGCCTGTTCGGCAGCCTCAAGGGGCGCCTCGACCTCGCCGGCAGCCTTGACGCGCCCCAGGGCCAACTGGCCCTCGATGGCCAGCGGATCGGCCTCGGTCCCCAGCGCCTGCGTCAATTGCGCCTCCAGGCCAGGCTGGATGCCCGGCAGAACGGCACCCTGCAACTTGATGCCGACGACCTCGAATCCGGCGAGCGCGCCCTGGGTGACCTGCGCCTGACCGGCTCGGGCACGCTCCAGCGGCAGCAGGCCGAGCTGAGCCTGAAGGGCCCCGACCTGGGGCTTGGCCTGGCCCTCGACGGGCAACTGAAGGACGGCGACTGGCGCGGCCGCCTCAGCCGTGGCGACGTGCGGCTAGGCACCCAGGACTGGCGCCTGGAGCAGGCCGCCTCGCTGCAGCGCCTGGCCGACGGCCGCCTGGACCTGGGCGCCCATTGCTGGCGTTCCGGCGAAGCCAGCCTCTGCGCCGGCCAGCAGCGCCTCATGCCCGAACCCAACCTGGACTACCGCCTGCGGGACTTCCCCCTGGCCAGCCTGGCGCCCTGGCTGCCGGACGACTTCGCCTGGCAAGGGCAGCTGGACGGCGACCTGCGGCTGCAACTGCCATCCACCGGCCCCAGCGGCCGCATCCTGCTGGATGCCGGCAGCGGTGTGCTGCGGGTGCGGGAGGAGGGGGCCAAGGGCCAATGGCTGGATTTCCCCTACCAGAGCCTGCGCCTGGAGAGCAGCCTGCGCCCGCAGCGGGTGGACAGCCGCCTGCTGTTCGAAGGCGGCAAGCTCGGACGCCTGCGCCTGGACGCCCGCATCGACCCGCGCCCGACCCGCAAGCCGCTGCAGGGTGACTTCCAGCTGGAGGGCCTGGATCTCGCCGTGCTGCGACCCTTCGCCCGGGGCGTGGAGGAACTTGAAGGTCGCCTCGATGGCAGCGGCACCCTCGGCGGCACCCTGCTGGCACCCAACGTGATCGGGCAGGTGCGCCTGGGCGGAGGCCGCCTGGCCGGTGGCGAGCTGCCCACGCGGATCGAAGACCTCAAGCTGGATGCACGCATCGCCGGCGAGCGGGTCGAGCTGTCCGGCACCTGGAGCGGTGGCGAAAAGGGCCAGGGCAGCCTGGGCGGCAGCGTCGCCTGGAGCCAGGGCCTGGATGTGGACCTGGCCCTGCGCGGCAACAGCCTGCCGGTGGTGGTGGAGCCCTACGCCAACCTCGACGTCGACCCCGACCTGCGGGTGCGCATGGCAGAGGGTCGGTTGGCACTGTCCGGCACCGTGCGCGTCCCCCGGGGCACCATCAAGATCCGCGAACTGCCGCCCCAGGCCGTGCGGGTCTCGTCGGATGCCCACCTGGTGGGCGAGCAGGACGAGGAAGCCCCGCTGCAACTGGCCATGGACGTCAACGTCGAAGTGGGCCAGGAACGGCTCAGCTTCAGCGGCTTCGGCCTGACCGCCGACCTCGCCGGGCACCTCAAGGTCGGCGACAACCTGGCCGCGCGCGGCGAACTGAACCTGAAGAACGGCCGCTACCGCGCCTACGGCCAGCGCCTCGACCTGCGCCGCGCGAGATTGCTGTTCGCCGGCCCGCTGGACCAGCCCTATCTGGACGTGGAAGCAGTGCGCAAGATCGGCGACGTCACCGCCGGCATCCGCCTCAACGGGCGTGCCGACGAGCCGACCACCCAGGTGTTCTCCACCCCGGCCATGAGCCAGGAACAGGCGCTGTCCTATCTGGTACTGGGGCGCCCCCTGGAGCGCGGCAGCGACGGCAACGCCCTGGGACAGGCCGCCCTGGCGCTGGGGTTGTCCGGCAGTTCTTCGCTGACCAGCGACCTGGCGCAGAAGCTCGGCCTCAAGGACTTCCAGATCGGCGACGACGGCGCCACCGGCGTGCTCACCGACCGCCTCAGCATCCGCTATGGCCTCGGCGTACTGGAGCCCACCAGCGTGGTGGCGCTGCGCTACGAACTGACCCGGCGCCTCTACCTGGAAGCCGCCAGCGGCCTGGCCAGCTCGCTGGACCTGTTCTACAAGCGGGACTTCTAGCAGGCAGCCGTGATCGAGGTTTCGGCCGGGAGCCCGGGCTTGAGTCCCCTGGCTTCCCGTGCCGCTGCAAGCGCAACGGCGGGCCTTCCAGGCGACTGACGGTGCTTTTCGGGGCGCCGGCATGGCCTCAGAATCCCGTCATCTTCCCCCGTTGACGTGCGAGGTCGCCGTGGACGTTTCCGCCAGCTCCATCTCCGACGCCAGTGCCGCCCAGCTCGCCATGAAGGTGCAGGTCTCGGTGCTGAAGAAGTCCGTCGACCTGCAGTCCCAGAGTGCCCTGGCATTGCTGGAGGCGCTGCCCGCACCGGTGAGCAACAGCAACCCGCCGAACCTGGGCAACGTCATCGACGTCACCGCCTGAACCTCGGCAACTTCCCTCTCTTTATTCCTGTCCGGCGGTCTCGCTGCAGGTGCGGTCGCGCCCGGCCTGCTTGGCGCGGTAGAGCGCCCGGTCGGCGCGGGCGATGAGGCTGTGCAGGGTGTCTCCGGGGCGCAGTTCGGACAGCCCGATGCTCACGGTCACCGCTGTCTCGCCACCGTCGAAGTGATGGTGCGCCTCGGCAACCCGCTCCCGCAGCTTTTCCGCCAACTGCAATGCCGTGGCACTGCCGGTGTCCTTGAGCAGCAGGATGAACTCCTCACCGCCCCAGCGGCAGAGAATGTCCGCCTGGCGCACGCCCGCTCGCAGGTTCTCGGCAAAGCCCTGCAGCACCTGGTCACCGGCCAGGTGACCGTGGGTGTCGTTGAGTTCCTTGAAGTGGTCCAGGTCCAGCAGCAGCGCGGTCAGCGGACGCTGGTCACGCAGTGATTCCTGCAGCGCCTGGCCCGCCAGCAGGTCGAAGCCGCGACGGTTGGGCAACCCGGTGAGGCTGTCGGTGGTGGCCAGCGCGGCGATGCGGTCGCGGTAGCGGCGCACCATCAGGTACAGCAGCACCAGTACCACCAGGGTCACCGCCAGGCTGATGCCCAGGTTGAGATAGAGCACGTTGCGCACCGGCGACAGGGCGCCTTCTTCGGTCTTGTCGACGAACAGGTACCAGTCCAGCTCAGGGATGAAGCGGGCATTGAGGTAATGCTCGCCGTCGGGGGCGTGGTACTGGTGATTGCCACCGCGCTGGTGCAGAACCGCCCGTACCACCGGGGCCAGGCCCGGCAGTTCCCCGAGGCCCTGGCCCACGCGGCTGCCTTCCGGCCCGCCCTGGGCACTGGTGAGCACCACGCGGCCGGTGGTGTCGGTGAAGTAGATGGTCCGCTGGTAGCGCTGCTGGTAGTCGTCGATCAGCTTCACCACCGCGTCCACTGTCAGGCCTACGCCAGTGGCACCGAGGAAGCGGCCGTCGTAGTCCAGCACCTTGTAGTTGATGAATATGGTCAGCCTGTCCTGGTTGGCCATGTCCACGTCGACGTTGATCTCGTAGGGCGTCTCCATGTCCCGCACGCGGTAGTACCAGACGTCCCGGGGCTCGTCCGGCGAAACCTTCTTCAGCACGCCCCGTGACTGGTAGTAGGTACCGGTGCGCTCGGAAATGAAGAAGCTGGTGAAGGCGCCGTAATGCTCCTGAACTTCTCGCAGGTAGCGGGTCATGCGTTCCGGGTCCTGCTCGCCCTGCATGGCCCAGTCCCGCAGGAAGGTGTCGCGGCTCATCATCGAGGAGATCAGGATGGGCCGCACCAGGTCTTTCTGGATCTCGGAATAGACGTTGTCCGAGGTCAGCGGCAGCTCCGTGTTGACGATGCCGTCGCGGATCGACTCGAGGGAGGCGTAGTAGCTGACCAGCGATGTGACGGTGAAGCCACAGGTCAGCAGGAGAACGAGCAGGGCAACGAGGAAGCGCTGGTTACGCAAGCGGGGCAGGTGGGCTGACATCGGAGCGTCCTGGGGCAAGTGGCCACATGCTAGCCACTTGCCCCGCCCGCGTCATCCGCGGCGTTCAGCGCAGCAGGCTGACGTCCTCGATCCAGGGTTCCAGGCGCTTGCCGTAGGCCACTTTCAGGCGCATCGGCTTGATCGGCTCGTCGTAGGCGCCCACCAGTCGCTCCTCCACCTGCTGGCGCCAGCGATAAGGCACCTGCAGTGCATCCACCTCCAGTCGGCTCACCCGGGCCTGCAGGCGCGGCGGTGTCTGGTTGTGGTCGTACCAGGCGTAGAGGCGTGCCTTCACCAGCGCATAGCGCTTGCGGTCCGGGTAGCGCTGGCGCAGGGCGTCCGCATCGTTGCCAGCGGCCACCACGAACAGGCGGCTGGCGCGGTCGCGCTCGTACTCGAACTGGCTGCGGTACGTGGCCTCCAGGGCGGTGTTCTCCTCGTTGCGCTTGCGTGCCAGGGCCTTCGTGGCTTCCTTCAGCCGGGCTTCGGCACGGTCGAGCTCTGCCTTCCAGGCGGGGCCATCCAGTTCGAGCACGGCGTAGGTGCTGCTCTCGTGGGTGTCGTAGTGGCCCTCTTTGCCTTCGAGGGGCAGGCCGATTTCCTCCAGCACGGCACGGTCGAGGAGAATCTCCTGCTCGTCCGCATCCCGAGGCGTGCGCCAGTCCAGGCGCAGGCCGAGCCCGCTGTTCTCGCCGGACCAGCCGAAGTTCGAGTAGTCCCGGCTCAGCTCGCGCTGGGACAGTTCCAGGCGGCTATCCGGCTTGCCGGCGCGGTTGTACCAGACCCCGGCCAGTGCCAGGCCGTTGACCACCAGGACCAGGCCGAGGGCAGCGGAAAGGGCGTAGCGATTCAGGCTGTTCATCAGCGGGCACCTCCCTTCAGCCAGCTGCGGCGCAGACGGTTCAGCACCACCAGGATGAGCAGGGCGATCAGGCCCAGCAGCAGGAAGAACAGGTACTTCGGCAGCAGGTCCCACCACCAGTCGAAGAGCTTGGTGTAGAGGAAGATCACCAGGAAGGTCAGGCTGCCGTTGATCACCTCCGGCCAGTCACGCCGAGCGCCCAGCCAGATGCCGAGGGCCGCGAGGGCGAAGCCGCCGAGCTGGTAGCCACCCTCGATCAGGTCGCTGTCCAGAGGCAGGTAGCTGGAGCGGCCCCAGTTGGCCAGGACCAGCAGGGTCAGGAAGAAGGTGATCAGCCCCACCAGGCGATAGGTCGCGGCGAATCCGCCGAAGCGCACCTGGGACAGCAACTGCGGGACGAGAAACACCGCCACCGCCGCCGGCAGGAAGTTCTCCGGGTGCTCCCCCATGGACAGCCAGTAACCGCCACCCCAGGTGCCCACCCGCGCCGAGATGAATGCCATCAGGCACAGCAGCCCGGCCACCAGCAGCAGGCGTGCATTGCAGGCGTAGGCCAGCAGTAGCCCGTAGGCGCCCCAGGCGATGAAGGCCTTGTCCGAAGGGGTGATGTTGAAGATCTGCCCGAGCATCACCAGGTTCAGCACGAAGGCGACGAAGGCCAGCATGGCCGCCAGCTTGCTGAAGTAGCCGGTGCTGTCGCGCTGCCGAACCAGTGCTGTCAGGCCCAGGGTGCCCAGAGCCGCGCCGACCAGGATGGCCACCTGCACGGTTTCGCTGAACAGCCCCCAGAACTGATAGAAGAAGAACAGCAGGCTCGCGCCCAGGGCCAGCGCCCCCAGCAGCGAGGCGATGCGCATGCCCAGGGACAGGCGACGGGTCTGGGTGTCGTGGTCGATGTCGTAGAGACTGCGCAGGTTGGCCAGCACCTGGCGGTGGTGATCGCCGAGCTGGTCGAGCTGGCCGGGGTCGAGCAGCAGCGCCTGCTCCTCGTGCAGGCGCTCCACCTCCCGGTAGAAAGCCTGGATGTCGTCGGCGCGACGTTGTGCGTCCTCATGGGTGACGGCGGGCATGGCGGGTCCTTGTGCGTGCGGTGCCGCCGAGCACTCTAGGCCCGGCCGGGCAGCTGAGCAATCGGGCCGACGTGAAGTTGAGAAAACCCATGCGAAATTGGGCGCCAGGTAACGGCCTGGCGAAGAGCGTGTGTGTGGAAGCGCCTGAGCAGGTCGCTTGTCCAGCAGGACGCTTCCGCCCAGCCTTGGCGGCAGGTATCTTCCGCACCTTCTGATTTTTCCAGGACCCTTGCCCATGACCCGCCCATTGTCCCGCCTTGCTGCCCTGTGTTTCGGCCTGTTCGTGCTGCAGGCCGAGGCGCGGGTGGAGGTGGAGGCGGTGCAGCACCCGACCATCGGTCGCATGCTGGTGGCCAAGGTGTCGGAGGAGATTGCGCCGGGTGACTACGACGCGCTGATGAAGGGTGTGCTGGGCAACCCCGGCAACTTCGCACGCAAGGTGCTGATGCTGGACAGCATCGGCGGCAGCGTGCCCGAGGCGATTCGCATGGGTCGGCTGGTGCGCGAGACCGGCTTCGACACCCTGGTGCCGTCCACCGGCCTGTGCCAGGGCACTTGCGTCTACCTGCTGGCGGCCGGCCGCAACAAGGCGGTGCGCGGTTCGGTGGGGCTGCACCGGCCGTACTACGCCCACGGTGACGCCTCGCGGGATGCGGCGCTGTACCAGGGCGTGCGCTACAACGCCTCGGCCTACTTCCGCGAGATGGGCATTCCCGACAGCCTGCTGGACGACATGCAGCGCATCGACCCGCGCCAGATGCGGGTCCTCGACCCGAAGGACCTGGCGCGCTACCGGCTGATCAGCGGCAAGTAAGCGCGCCGGGTCGCTCGTTCAGCCCTGGGCGACGTTCACCGGTACGGCCTGCACCACCTGGGTGGGGGCGGCCATCCAGCCACCGGCCACGGCGGCTTCGCGGAAGGCCAGGTAATGCGGGCTGGCGCGGTGGGCGTCGATGGCGGCCTGGTCGCGGTACAGCTCGTGGAGTTGCAGGCTGCCGTCATCCCCGGCGTAGAGGTCGTAGCGCAGGTTGCCGGGCTCGTTGCGGGTGCCTTGGACCAGGGCTTCCAGGGCCTGCAGGACGACCTCGCGGTGCTCCGGCAGGGGGCTCAGGGTGGCGAACAGGGCGATGCTCATGGCGTCTCCTCGAAAGGGGGAGGCGCGGCGCCTCCCCGATGGGTTCACAGCAGTTTCAGCAGGGCGTCTGCCGTGGCATCGGACGAGGCCGGGTTCTGTCCGGTCACCAGCAGGCCGTCCACCACCACATGGCTGTGCCAGTCATCGGCACGGCTGTAGAGGCCGCCATGGCCGCGCAGCATGTCCTCGACCAGGAAGGGCACCACCTCGGTGAGCTGCACGGCGGCTTCTTCGCTGTTGCTGAAGCCGGTCACCTGCTTGCCACGCACCAGCGGCTGGCCGTCGGACGCTTTCACATGGCGCAGCACGCCGGGAGCGTGGCACACCGCAGCCACCGGCTTGCCCTGGGCCAGGAAGGCTTCGATCAGGGCGATGGAGCGTGCGTCCTCGGCCAGGTCCCAGAGCGGACCGTGGCCGCCGGGGTAGAACAGCGCGTCGTAGTCGTCGGCGCGCACGGCTTCCAGGGGCAGGGTACTGGCCAGGGCCTGGCGGGCGGCCGGATCAGCGTCGAAGCGGCGGGTGGCGTCGGTCTGGGCGCTTTCGTCGTGGCTCTTCGGGTCCAGTGGCGGCTGGCCGCCCTTGGGCGAGGCCAGGGTCAGGGCCATGCCGGCATCGAGGAAGTGGTAGTAGGGCGCGGCGAACTCTTCCAGCCAGAAGCCGGTGGCCAGGCCGGTGTCGCCGAGGCGGTCGTGGGAGGTGAGGACCATCAGGATCTTTTTCATGTGCAGTCTCCCGCCCGTGGGGGCGTCGTTTCAGGTTGGCGACCATCCTAGGAGAGGGCGTAGGATTCGATAATTCGAAAGCTCTTATTCCTGGTATCCAAAAAGTGAATATCGCCAACAAGGACCTGAACCTGCTGCTGGTCTTCCATGTGCTCTACCAGGAGCGCAACGCTTCGGTGGCGGCCGAGCGCATGGCCCTCAGCCAGCCGGCACTGAGCCACAAGCTGAACAAGCTGCGCCACCAGTTGGGCGACCCGCTGTTCGTGCGCGCGCCGCGTGGGCTGACGCCGACGCCCCGGGCCCACGAGCTGGCTCCGCGCATCCAGTGCCTGGTGGCGGAGCTGGAGGCCTTCTACGAACACAGCGACGGCCAGGACTTCCTCCAGCGCGCCGAGCGCATCCACCTCTACAGCACCGACTACATGGAGCAGACGCTGCTGCCCGAGCTGCTACCGGTGCTACGCCGCGAGGCACCCAACCTGGTGCTGGTGACCCACAACACCCGTGGCCTGCTTCCCCGCGAGGAGCTGGAGAAGGGCACCTGCGACCTGGCCATCGCCGGGTTCTACGCCGACCTGCCGGACACCTTCCACCAGCAGCGCCTGCTCAGCGAGGACTTCGTGGTGCTGGCCTGGCGCGACAACCCGCACCTGGCCAGGGGGCTGGACCTCGACGCCTTCGTCGCCTGCGAGCACCTGCTCACCACCCTCACCGGCGACCTGGCCGGGCGGGTCGACCAGGCCCTGGCTGCGCTCGGTCGCCAGAGGCGGGTGGCGGCGGGGCTCTCCAGCTTCCTGGCGCCGCCCCGGCTGTTGCCCGGCACCGACCTGCTGCTGACCTGCCTGCGTTCCGTGGCCGAGGACGCGGTGGCCCGCGACCCGTCGTTGTGCCTGCATGCGCTGCCGGAGGCGCTGGCCCTGCCGAAGGTGGAGGTGATGCAGATCTGGCACCAGCGCACGGCCAGCGACCCGTTGCGGCGTTGGGTCCGCCAGCAGATCCAGGAGGCTGCCCGGCGCTTGCAGGGCTGAACTGTTGCTGGGGCAACAGATGTTCAGCAATTTGCCCTGCTGTGCAGATTCCAACAGTTGTTCGTTTTATATAACTAGCTGATTAATAAGGAATATTTTTCAGGCACGGGTTGTGCAAACGATCTCTTCGCAAGCGTACGCGGCTGCTCGCGACGCAACAGGAATGATCGAGAACGGACCCATGACCCACCCTTCCGAACCCAAGGACCCGCGTGACCAGGCGCCCCCGCTACTCCCGGCGGCGCTGATCGAGAACGACGCCCAGGCCCTGCACGCCGCCCACGAAGTGGCCAGGCAGGCCCGGGCTGGCGCCGCCCAGCGTGACCGCGACCGCCAGTTGCCCTGGCCCGAAGTGGAACTCTTCACCCGCCTGGGCCTGGGGGGCATTCGCATCCCCCGCGCCTATGGAGGTGCCGAGGTTTCCCATGTGACCCTCGCCGAGGTGTTCCGCATCCTCTGTGCCGCCGACCCGGCACTGGGGCAGATCCCGCAGAACCAGTTCGGCCTGCTCAGCGTGATCGAAAACGTCGGCAGTGAAGCGCAGAAGCGCCAGGTGTTCGCCGGCATCCTCGCAGGGCGTCGCCTGGCCAATGCCGGCCCCGAGCGCAATACCAAACACACCCTGGAGATCAAGGCGCGCATCACCCGGGGCGATTCCGGCCTGGAGGTGAGCGGCGAGAAGTTCTATTCCACCGGCGCCCTGTTCGCCCATTGGGTAGCGGTCAAGGCCCTGGATGACAGCGGCACCGGCGTGCTGGCCCTGGTGGAGCGGGGCGTGCCGGGGCTCGCCATCGTTGACGACTGGTCCGGCTTCGGCCAGCGCACCACCGCCAGCGGCACCGTCTTGCTGGACCGCGCCCCCGTGGCCGACAACCTGGTGTTCCACAACAGCCGCCTGGCCGAGGTGCCGAGCATCCAGGGCGCGCTGTCGCAGCTGATCCAGGCGGCCATCGACGCCGGCATCGCCGAGGCCGCCATCGACGACGCCATCGCCTTCATCCGCGAGCGCTCGCGGCCCTGGGTGGACGCCGGCGTCGAGCGAGCCAGCGAGGAGCTGTACACCATTGCCGAGATTGGCCGCCTGAAGACCGAGCTGAATGCCGCCAACGCGCTGCTGGAGCGCGCCGGCCAGGTGCTCGACGAAGTGGCCGCCGCGCCCATCGACGCCGCAGCGGCCGCCCGCGCTTCCATCGCCGTGGCCGAGGCCAAGGTGCTCACCACCGAGATCAGCCTGCTGGCCAGCGAGAAGCTGTTCGAGCTGGCCGGCAGCCGCGCCACCCTCGCCGAGTTCGGCCTCGACCGGCACTGGCGCAATGCCCGGGTGCACACCCTCCACGACCCGGTGCGCTGGAAGGTCCACGCCGTCGGCAACTACCACCTGAACGGCGCCTTCCCGGCCCGCCATTCCTGGATCTGAGGAGGCGCCATGACCATTGCCCATCCCCACCCACACGCCCCCGTGGCAATCATCCGTGACGACGCCGAAGCCCTGGAGGTGGCGCGCCAGGTGGCCGACCTGTTCCGGCCCGGCGCTGCCGAGCGCGACCGCGAGCGCCGACTGCCCCTGGACGAACTGGAGCTGTTCAGCCGCACCGGCCTCTGGGGCATCAGCGTGCCTCGCGAGTTCGGCGGGGCCGGGGTGTCCCGTGTCACCCTGGCGCGGGTCATCGCGCTGATCAGCGCCGCCGACAGTTCCCTCGGGCAGATCCCGCAGAACCACTTCTATGCCCTGGAAGTGCTGCGGGTGAACGGCAGTCCCGAACAGCAGCGCCGCCTGTTCGCTGCCGCTCTGGCCGGCGAGCGTTTCGGCAACGCCCTGGCGGAGATCGGCACCCGCACCGCCAACGACCGCACCACCCAACTGGTGCGGGACGGCGAGGGCTACCGCATTCGTGGCCGCAAGTTCTACTGCACCGGTGCCCTCTACGCCCACCGCGTGCCGACCCTGGTGGTGGCCGAGGATGGCCACCAGTACCTGGCCTTTGCCGAGCGCAACGCGCCGGGGCTGACGGTGATCGACGACTGGTCGGGCTTTGGCCAGCGCACCACCGGCAGCGGCTCGGTGGTGTTCGACGACGTGCCGGTGGCGGCCGAGGACCTGGTGTCCTTCCAGGCCGCCTTCGAGCGCCCGACCACGGTCGGGCCTTTCGCCCAGATCCTCCATGCCGCCATCGACGTCGGCATCGCCCGCGCCGCCTACGAGGATGCGCTGGCCTTCGTCCGCACCCGTTCGCGGCCGTGGATCGACGCCGGGGTCGACAAGGCCAGCGACGACCCGTTGCTGATCCACGCCTTCGGCCACCTGGCCATCCGCCTGCACGCCGCCGAGGCCATCCTCGACCGCGCCGGCCGGCTGCTGGATGCCGCCAGCGCCGAGCCCACCGCCGACAGCGTGGCCGCTGCGTCCCTGGGGGTGGCCGAGGCCCGTGCGCTGACTACCGAGGTCTCGCTCAGTGCCGGCAGCAAGCTGTTCGAACTGGCCGGCACCCGCGCCAGCCTCGCCGAGCACAACCTCGACCGCCACTGGCGCAACGCCCGGGTGCACACCCTGCACGACCCGGTGCGCTGGAAGTACCACGCGGTGGGCAACTACTACCTCAATGGCGTGCTGCCGCCGCGCCGGGGGACGATCTGATGGCGCGCAAGCAGATCCTCCTCAACGCCTTCAACATGAACTGCGTGGGGCACATCAACCACGGCCTGTGGACCCACCCGCGCGACCGCTCCACGGACTACCGCAGGCTCTCCTACTGGACGGAGCTGGCGCAGCTGCTGGAGCGCGGGCTGTTCGACGGGCTGTTCCTGGCGGACATCGTCGGCGTCTACGACGTCTACCAGGGCAACGTCGACCTGACCTTGAAGGAGAGCATCCAGCTGCCGGTCAACGACCCGCTGCTGCTGGTCTCCGCCATGGCCGGGGTGACCCGCCACCTGGGCTTCGGCGTTACCGCCAACCTCAGCTACGAGCCGCCGTACCTGTTCGCCCGGCGCATGAGTACCCTGGACCACCTGAGCGAGGGGCGCGTGGGCTGGAACATCGTCACCGGCTACCTGGAGAGCGGGGCCCGTGCCATGGGCCGCAGCCAGCAGGTGGAGCACGACCGCCGCTACGACCAGGCCGACGAGTACCTGGAGGTGCTCTACAAGCTGTGGCAAGGCAGCTGGGAAGCCGGGGCAGTGGTCAACGACCGCCAGCGCCGGGTCTACGCCCAGCCGGACAAGGTGCACAAGGTGGTGCACCACGGCGATTTCTTCGACGTGGAGGGCTACCACCTCTGCGAACCCTCGCCGCAACGCACGCCGCTGCTGTTCCAGGCCGGCTCCTCGGCGCGCGGCCTGCGCTTTGCCGGCGAGCATGCCGAGTGCGTGTTCATCAGCGGCAGCAACAAGGCCGCGACCCGCGCCCAGGTGGACAAGGTGCGCGCCGCCGCCGTGGCCGCCGGCCGTGATCCGCAGGCGGTGAAGGTGTTCATGGGCATCAGCGTGATCGTCGCGCCCACCGAGGCCGAGGCCCGTGCCAAGCACGCCGAGTACCTGGCCCATGCCAGTGCCGAGGCGGGCGTCGCCCACTTCGCCAGCTCCACCGGCATCGACTTCGCCCGCTTCGCGCTGGACGAGCCGATTCCCTACATGAAGACCAACGCCATCGAGTCCGCTGCCAGCAAGCTGCGTGACAACAGCCTCACCCGCCGCGACCTGCTGGAGCAGCACGCCCTGGGTGGCCGCTACGTCCTGCTGGTGGGCTCGCCGACCCAGGTGGCCGACGAGCTGCTGGCGTGGATCGACGAGACCGGGCTGGACGGCTTCAACCTCACCCGCATCGTCACCCCGGAGAGCTACGCCGACTTCATCGACCTGGTAGTGCCGGAGCTGCAGGCCCGAGGTGCCTACAAGACCGCCTATGCCGACGGCACCCTGCGCCACAAGGTGTTTGGCGCAGGGGATCAGTTGCCGGCGAGCCACAAGGGGGCTGCCTTTTCTGTAGGGGCGAATTCATTCGCCCAGCAGGCTGCCGGCCTGCCCCCAGGTACCTCCGGGAGCGCTGCGCGCTCCTTGGCGACTGAAGTCGCCCCTACACAGTGACCCCCCATTACCCACGGATAGAAACCATGCCCAAGCACACCCTCAAGACCCTGGCCCTCGGCCTGCTCCTGGCCAGCGGCATCGCCCAGGCCGCCGACAAGCCCCTCAAGCTCGGCACCACCGCCGCCTTCGCCCCGCCCCTGGAAGTGGCGGTGGAGGAGGCCGCCAAGCAGGGCCTCAAGGTCGAGCTGGTGGAGTTCACCGACTGGAACACGCCGAACATCACCCTGGCCAACGGCGACATCGACGCCAACTACTTCCAGCACACGCCCTTCCTGGAGAACGCCAACAAGGAGGGTGGGTTCACCCTGAAGGCCTTCGCCCCCGGGATCATCAACAACGTTGGCCTCTATTCGAATAAGTACAAGGCAATCGCCGATCTGCCTGAGGGCGCCAAGGTGGCCATCGCCAACGACCCCATCAACGGCGGTCGTGGCCTGCAGCTGCTGCAGAAGGCCGGCCTGCTGAAGCTCAAGGAAGGCGTGGGCTACAAGGCGACCCTGGACGACATCGTCGACAACCCCAGGCACATCGACATCATCGAGCTGGAGGCCGTGCAGCTGGTGCGCGCCCTGGACGACGTCGACCTGGCCCAGGGCTACCCGCACTACATCCGCCTGGCCGGCACGATCGACCCCAACAGCGCGCTGCTCTTCGACGGCATCGAGAACAAGGAGTACGTCATCCAGTTCGTCACCCGTGGCGATTACCAGGACGACGGCCGCCTGGCGAAGTTCGTCGAGGTGTACCAGCACTCGCCGCAGGTGCGCGCGGCCCTGGACAAGGCCCATGGCTCGCTCTACCAGCCCGGCTGGCAGTGACGCCCCAGGGATAGGCGTGGGAGCGAATTCATTCGCGAAAGGAGCGCGCAGCGCTCCCGGGCGGCCCCGGCAGGGCAGTCCTTCGGCCTGCATCGCGGATGAATCCGCTCCCACTGTAGGGGCGACTTCAGTCGCCCAGGGGCAGCAGCGCTGCCCCAATGGAGTCGAGGAGCAGTCCTGCGGGCTGCCTGGCGAATGAATTCGCCCCTACAGAGATTCGCCGTGCGGTTTGGTCGAGGGGCGGGTTCTGGTGGGAGCGAATTCATTCGCGAAAGGAGCGCGTAGCGCTCCCGGGCGGCCCCGGCAGGGCAGTCCTTCGGCCTGCAGCGCGGATGAATCCGCCCCCACTGCAGGGGCGACTTCAGTCGCCCAGGGGCAGCAGCGCTGACCCAATGGATTCGAGGAGCAGCCCTGCGGGCTGCCTGGCGAATGAATTCGCCCCTACGGAGGTTCGTTGTGCGGTTTGGTCGAGGGGTGGTTCTGGTGGACGTGCGTAGCCCGGGCTTCAGCCCGGGAGCTATGCCGGATACCCCGGGCTGAAGCCCGGGCTACTGCCTCCCGCGGTTCCGCTTTTCGGGCTTTAAACAGATTTTCGAGAGGCCCACATGGTCAGTTTCAATCGCAACATCCGCCTGGACCTGCCGCACATCCGGCTGCAGGGGTTGGGCAAGGCCTACCCGGGCAGCCAGGGGCCGGTGCAGGCGCTGCAGGGCATCGATCTGGAAATCCGCCGGGGCGAGGTGTTCGGCATCATCGGCCGCAGCGGCGCCGGCAAGTCGTCGCTGATCCGCACCCTCAACCGCCTGGAGAAGCCCTCGGTGGGCCAGGTGGTGATAGACGAGGAAGACATCGGCACTTTCGACGAGAAGCAGTTGGTGCTGCTGCGTCGCCGCGTCGGCATGATCTTCCAGCACTTCAACCTGATGTCGGCCAAGACCGTCTGGCAGAACGTCGCCCTGCCACTGAAGGTGGCGGGCGTGGCCAAGGCCGATATCGAGCGCAAGGTCGCCGAGCTGCTGGCCCTGGTAGGCCTGGCGGAGAAGCGCGACGCCTACCCGGCGCAGCTCTCCGGCGGGCAGAAGCAGCGGGTCGGCATCGCCCGTGCGCTGGTGCACCAGCCGGAGATCCTGCTCTGCGACGAGGCCACCTCGGCGCTGGACCCGGAAAGCACCCAGTCGATCCTGGCGCTGCTACGCGACATCAATCGGCGCCTGGGCCTGACCATCGTGCTGATCACCCACGAGATGGGCGTGATCCGCGAGATCTGCGACCGCGTGGTGGTGCTGGAGCGCGGCCGGGTGGTGGAGCAGGGCGAGGTCTGGCAGGTGTTCGGTGACCCGCAGCACGCAGTCACCCGCACCCTGCTGGGCACTCTGCGCCATGAGTTGCCGGACGACCTGCAAGGCCGCCTGGCCAACGAACCGGTGCCCGGCGGTGACCTGCTGCTTGACCTGCACTTCACGGGTGCCAGTGGCCGCGAGCCGGACCTGTTGGCCATTGCCCAGGGCCTGGGCGCGCGGGTGAGCCTGTTGCACGGCGGCATCGACCGCATCCAGGGACGCCCGCAGGGGCATCTGCTGGTGCGGGTCGGCCTGGCCGGGCTGGGCAGTACGCAGGTGCTGGAGCACGCCCACCAACTGGCGGACAAGGCGGAGGTGCGCGGCTATGTCGCCCATGCTTGATCGGCTCTGGACCGGGCTGCTGGACACGCTGCTGATGATCGGCGCCTCGTCGCTGATCGTGCTGCTGGTGGGCATTCCGCTGGCGTTGGTGCTGGTGACCACCGGGCCGGGCGGGATCTTCGAGGCGCGTGTGCTGAACCGCACCCTGGGCAGCGTGGTGAACGTGCTGCGTTCGGTGCCCTTCCTGATTCTGATGGTGGCGCTGATTCCCTTCACCCGGCTGATCGTCGGCACCAGCTACGGCGTCTGGGCCGCGGTGGTGCCGCTGACCATCGCTGCCACGCCGTTCTTCGCGCGCATCGCCGAGGTGAGCCTGCGGGAGGTGGATTTCGGTCTGGTGGAGGCGGCCCAGGCCATGGGTTGCCAGCGTCGTCACATCATCTGGAACGTGCTGCTGCCGGAGGCGCGGCCGGGCATCGTCGGTGGCTTCACCATCACCCTGGTGACCATGATCAACTCCTCCGCCATGGCCGGCGCCATCGGCGCGGGCGGGCTCGGAGACTTGGCGTACCGCTACGGCTACCAGCGCTTCGATACGCAGATCATGCTCACGGTGATCATCGTGCTGGTGCTGCTGGTGACCCTCATCCAGTTCGGCGGCGACCGCCTGGCGCGGTTGCTGAACAAGCGGGCCTGAGGGCTGTTGCTGGGGCAACAGTCCGGCAACAGGCTGTTGCCGGGTGTACAGCAGGGCGAGGCAGGGCAGGGCGCCAGGCCGCGCCGGCCGGGGCGCGGAGGGTTGGCATGGTGGCTGCATATTCCCTGATCAAAGCGTGATGACGGCTATGGATAGCTGGATCGAATAAGGAGCGTCGCGCGTCTTCTGTCAGGAGCCTTCCATGAGCCATTTCCCCCTGCGGGCCCGCCGGCCCGGTTTCCTCGGTCGCGTAGTCGGGCTGCTGGCCGCCTGCGCGGCACTCGCCTCGCCGTTGGCTGCCCAGGCCGAGACAGCGCCTGAGCAGGTCCGCCTCGACTACGCCTACTACTCGCCCACCAGCCTGGTGCTGCGCCATTTCGGCTGGCTGGAGCAGGCCCTGGGCCCGGATACGCGGGTGAGCTGGGTACTGAGCCAGGGCAGCAACCGTTCGCTGGAGTACCTCAACGGCGGCAGCATCGACTTCGCCTCCACCGCCGGGTTGGCGGCCGTCCTGAGCCGGGCCAACGGCAGCCCGATCAAGACCGTGTACATCGCCAGCCGCCCCGAGTGGACGGCCCTGGCGGTACGCAAGGACTCGCCGATCAAGACCCTGGCCGACCTCAAGGGCCGCAAGATCGCCGCGACCAAGGGCACCGATCCGTACCTGTTCACCCTGCGCAGCCTGGAACAGGCCGGCCTGGGCAAGGACGACGTGGAGCTGGTGCACCTGCAGCACCCGGATGGCCGCGTGGCCCTGGAGCGCGGTGACGTGGACGCCTGGGCCGGGCTCGACCCGCACCTGGCCGCCAGCCAGCTGCAGTCGGGAGCGCGCATCCTCTACCGCAACCTGGATTTCAACAGCTACGGGGTGGTGAGCGTGACCGAGGGCTTCGCTGCCGAGCACCCGCAGACCATCAAGCAGGTGCTGCAGGCCTATGAAAAGGCCCGGCAGTGGGCGCGGGAGAACCCCGAGCCGCTGGCGGAGCTGCTGGCCAAGGAGTCCGGCCTGCCGCTGGAGGTGGCGCGGCTGCAACTGTCGCGCACCGACTTCTCCAACGCCCAGCCGGGCGCGGAGCACATCGCTGCGCTGAAGGCGGCGGCGCCTATCCTCGCCAGCGAGGGCCTGGTACGCCGTGGCGTGGACGTGGCCCAGGTGGTGGACCAGTTGATCGACCCGAGCTTTGGCACCCAGGCCATCGCCCGCCAGTGATGCAGTACCCCAGGAGAGCCCGATGAGCAGCAAGAGCAAGMCCCTGGCGGTGCCGCCGCGCCCCTGGCGACCCGCCGTGCCACTGGCCGCGCTGGTGGTGCGGGCCAAGGGGCTGGCGATTCCCCTGGCGGCGATCCTGCTGCTGGAGGTGGCCGTGCGTGCGGGCTGGGTGCCGGCGTACCAGATGCCGGCCCCCAGCGACATCCTGCTGACCCTGCAGGAGCTGGCGGCCGGGCCGCTGTGGGGGCATATCGGGGTCAGCCTGGGGCGCGTGGCCGCCGGGTTCGCCGTGGGCACGTCCCTGGCGCTGGCCGCTGCTGCCTGGGTGGGCCTGAGCCGCGAAGCGGAGGCCTACCTGGAGCCGACCCTGGCCGCGTTGCGGGCGATTCCCAGCCTGGCCTGGGTGCCGCTCCTGCTGTTGTGGCTGGGCATCGACGAGCGTTCGAAGGTGGTGTTGATCGCCATCGGTGCGTTCTTCCCGGTTTACCTGAACGGGGTGGCGGCGATCCGCAACATCGACCGTAAGCTGGTGGAGGTGGGGTGCATGTACGGCTTCGGGCGGCTTCGGCTGGCCCGCCGCATCCTGTTGCCGGCGGCCCTGCCGGGGCTGTTCACGGGGTTGCGGGGTGGGCTCAGCCTGGCCTGGATGTTCCTCGTGGCGGCCGAGCTGATCGCGGCCACCCGGGGCCTGGGCTACCTGCTGACCGATGGCCGGGAAACCTCGCGGCCGGACCTGGTGCTGGCGGCGATCATCGTCCTGGCGCTGCTGGGCAAGCTCAGCGATGGGCTGCTGGCGACGCTGGAGCGGCGCCTGCTGGTGTGGCGCGATGCCTTCGCCGGCGAAGGCGGGGAGGCGCAACCATGAGCCTGCCCCTGCTGGATTTCCGCGTGCAGCGCAAGGCGTTCGCCGGGCACACGGTGCTGCAGGACGTGCACCTGCAACTGGCCGAGGGCGAGGTGGTGAGCCTGCTGGGTCCCAGTGGCTGCGGCAAGAGTACCCTGCTGCGCATCGTCGCCGGCCTGGAGCGTGACTACAGCGGCCAGGCGCTGCGCGGTGAGGGCGAGGTGGCCTTCGTGTTCCAGGAGCCGCGCCTGATGCCCTGGCTGACGGTGGCGGAGAACATCGGCTTCACCGATGACCGGGCCTACGACCGGCCCCGGGTGGCGCAACTGATCCGCGAGGTGGGGCTGGAGGGGTTCGAGCAGGCCCTGCCCAAGCAACTGTCGGGCGGGATGGCCCAGCGCGTGGCTATTGCCCGGGGGCTGTATTCGCGGCCCCGGGTGTTGCTGCTGGACGAGCCCTTCAGCGCGGTGGATGCCTTCACCCGGATGAAGCTGCAGGATTTGCTGCTGGCCCTGGCTGCGCACCACGGCATTGCGCTGCTGCTGGTCACCCACGATGTGGACGAGGCCCTCTACCTGGGTGACCGCGTGCTGGTGATGGGCAGTCGCCCGGGGCGGGTGCTGGAGACGCTGGAGGTGCCGCTGGCACGCCCCCGCGACCGACGCGACCCGCTGCTGGCGCAGTTGCGTGCCGAGGCGTTGACGGCATTGCACCGGGCCCATGCCTTCTAGTGACCCTCAGCCGGTGGTCTTGCGCCGGGGATCGGGGATGCCGGACCAGAGCTCGTCGAGGTTGCGGAAGTTCCAGTCCGCCGGGGATTCGCGGCCGACGATGCGGTCGCGGCCGGCGAGCTTGGCCAGGTCCACCACTTCCTGGGGGATCGCGGTCTTCAGCCGGGCGGAATAGAACACCTAGACCTTGGGCGTGGTGATGGTGA
>NZ_JYFT01000078.1:0-222869 GCF_000931385.1 Pseudomonas sp. FeS53a | reverse complement strand
TCTCGGGTGGGTCGGGTCGACCCTGAATGATGGCGGCAGCCACGCTGGCTGTCGCGTTCCGTGCCCCACAAGTGTTAAACAGTCGAGGCTTTGTCGCACGCGTGGTGCGCAACCCGGGCGTCTATGCTTGCGCTTCGGGGCCGGCACGGGCCGAACCGGCCCCGCCACGTGCAGTCGAACGCTCAACCCTGGCACCCGGACCCGAGGACGCCCCATGCCCGTGACCCGCTTCAGCTTCCGCACCCTGTTGCTCGGCCTGCCCCTGCTGCTGGCCGGCTGCGCCGGCCAGTCCTGCGACGAGCCGCTTTCCGGCGAGACCTGCCGCGACGAGAAGCTGCTCTACCAGAACGACATGCTGCAGGCCAAGCTGCTGATCGCGGCGGGTGACCCGGAGAACTACGAGCTGGCCGGCGCGCTGCTCAAGCGGGCGGAGCCGGGGGATACGCGCGGCGAGGTGCCCTTCTACCAGGCGGTGCTGCTGATCAACGAGGGCCCGCAGTTGGAGGAGGTGCTCGATCTGCTGGAGAAGGCAGCGGCGCGCAAGCACCCCCACGCCATCGCCCTGCTCTACAAGATCTGGTCCGAACCCTTCCTGGCCACCGAGGCCGACCCGTTGCGTGCCGAGCTGTACCGGGCACGCTATGCCGACCTGGACGTGGCCAAGAGCGGCTACCCCTCCTTCGAGAAGGCCCTGGCGGTGGTCAATACCCTGGTGGACCGCTCCAACCCGGCCGGGGCGCGGGTCAGCGGGCGCTGACGCCTGCGGCAATACGCCCAGCCCCACCTCGCCGACGCCTGCGGCACAATCCGCCCCCGGAGCCCGGCGCCAGACCGGCGCCCTTCGCCTGCGCGTGTAGACCCGATCCGGTCCTGCGGACCTTCCAGCGAGGTTTACCCATGAGCATCACTTCCAGCGGCATCTGCGCCGCCGCCGACCAGCTGCAGGGCTTCGTCGGCTTCAACCTGAAGACCGGGCACCACATCGTGCGCTTCAGCGAGGATTCCTTCGGCATGGACGTGGACAACGACAGCATCATGCCGGCCAGCGAATTCGTCTGGCAGCCCCACACCGACCACACCATGACCCTCAAGCGCGAGCTGATCCAGTTGCTGCTGGACCAGAACATCGACGAGCGCCTGAACATCAGCGAGCCGCTGCGGGTGTACATGCGCCGCCGCGACCTGCCCGAGATCACCGCCGAGCGCCGCCTGCGGGGCTGCCTGGAGGCCTGAGTCAGGCCTTCAGCACCGGCACCGGGCGCGGCTCGCCGGCCTCGTCCAGTTCGTAGCAGTAGGCTTCCTTGAGGTTGGCCTTGCCGCTGTCGGTGTAGACCAGCAGGCGCTGGCCGTCGGTGCGGGTCTTCACCAGCCCGTAAGCGGTCCGGCTGAAGGCATAGAAGTCGCCACGGCGTTCGGCCTTCTGGGCGTCGGTCAGGCGGGCCCAGCCTTCCATGCGGAAGAACGCCACCAGCTCGGTGACGAACACCAGTGGCTCCTCGACCCGGGAATGCCGCCCCAAGGCACCCATGAGGGTGGCACGGGGGTGGATGTATTCGTTCATCGGGTCGTCGCCGCTGGAGACGACGTTGATCACCGGCGACACCCGTTTGAACAGCGCGCCGGAGAAGTCCGCCGAGCCGTGGTGCGGCACCTTGAACACTTCGGAACGCAGGTTGACCTGCCCGGCATCGTGCTGGCGGGCCAGGGTGCGTCCGGCTTCGTCGTTGAGGTCCCCGCAGAACAGGTAGCTGAAGCCGCCATAGGCCAGGCGGAACACCACGGAGTGGCCGTTGATGGTGTGGGAGGCGGAGTACCCGGAGAAGCCGGTGGGCGCCGTTTCCAGCGAGTCATGACCGACACGGGGCCCGGCGGGTGGCGCACCGAGGAACGGCAGACCGGCGTCGGCCCCTTCGCCGACCGGCAATGGCCCGAGTACCTGGACGTCCACCCCCTCCTTGCGGAGGAAGTCGAAGGCATTGCGCTGGCCAAAGGACAGGCGGCGGAACTCGATGGGCTGGCGGGCCCGGCTCGACCAGGCCTCCAGCGCCTTGCGCCAGGCGCGGAAGTCGGTGTTCATCGCCTCGGCCGGTACGTCCAGGGGGTTGTCCAGCAGGGGCGAGACCAGCAGGGCGTCGTCGACCTGGCGGGTGGGGCCGAGTTGCTCGGTTTCCTTGAGGCCCTTGGCGGCACGCTTGACCAGGCCGTTGTGGTAGATCCGACGGGGCTCGATGAACAGCCGCTTGCGCGGTTCGGCGTTGGTTTCCGAGCGGTGGATCTGGGTCAGCCCGGAGAAGTGGTCGGCATCGCCGTGGGTGACGAGGATGCAGTCGATCACCTTGGGCGCCTCGGGCGAGGAGCCGCGGTAGCGAGCGGCCAGGTAGCGGGCGAACATCTGGTTGTCGCCGCCGTCCACCAGCATCACCTGCCCGACTGGGGTCTCGATCACCGCGCCATCGCCCTGCTGCACGTCGACGAAGTTGACCTTGAGCACCCGGCTTTCCGTGCGCGGCATGACCAGGTCGGCCGGTCGCAGGGGCTTGCCATCGCGGCGCCTGGCCGAGCGCGGAGGCACCAGCCAGGCCTCGGTGGCGACGGGCAGGATGCTGCCGTCGGGGCGCTCCTCGTAGGTGTGGGTGGCGATGCGCACATGCCGCTCGGTCACCTCCAGTACCTCGACGAAATCCCCCCAGGCGAGGGCGTAGAGCAGCGTGTTGCGTTCCGGGCTGTCGTAGACGTTGGCGAGGTCGACGGCGATGGCGTGCTGGGCGGTCATGCTCGGGCTCCTTCCGGGCGTGTTGGGCGGGTCAGTCGTCGGCCGTGGGATCGAGGCCGGGGAACAGCACCTCGGTGAAGCCGAAGCGGGTGAAGTCTTCGATGCGCGAGGGGTAAAGCCGGCCGATCAGGTGGTCGCATTCATGCTGTACGACGCGGGCGTGGAAGCCGTCGACGGTGCGATCGATGGGCTGCCCGTCTGGATCGACGCCCTGGTAGCGGATGGCCCGGTAGCGTGGCACCCAGCCACGCAGGCCGGGCACCGAGAGGCAACCTTCCCAGCCGTTTTCGCGGGCATCGTCCAGGGGCGTGATCACCGGGTTGAGGAGGATGGTCGGCGGCACGGCCGGCGCGTCGGGGTATCGCTCGCTACGCTCGAACCCGAAGATCACCAGCTGCAGGTCGACGCCGATCTGCGGGGCGGCCAGGCCGACGCCGCCGACGTGGTGCATGGTTTCGAACATGTCGTCGATCAGCGTCTTGAGGGCGGCGCTGCCGATCATCTCGTCGGGCACGGGCGGGGCGATGCGCAGCAGGCGCGGGTCACCCATGCGGAGGATTTCGCGGATCATCTCGGGCATTCCGGAACGGTGGCTGGAGGGGCTCGATGAAGCCTGCAAACGCGCCCGCTGGCAAGGGTCGCAACGGCTTTGCAACGCACCTCGCCGGGGGGCGCAAACGGGTCTTTCAACGCAGCGCTAAAAAACGGTAGGCAATCCCCGAAATGACGGGTATGGTGTTGCCCACTGTGCTGCATGTGTGACGTAAATCGATCCATGTTCCAAGCTTCGATTTGTACTCTTTGCGCTCAGTCCGGCGTGGAAAGTCCTCGCCGTGTCAACTTTGTTCAAGGAGTTACTCCAAATGGCTGATCGTCAAACTGGCACCGTTAAGTGGTTCAACGATGAGAAAGGCTTCGGCTTCATCACCACTGACAACGGCCCGGACCTGTTCGTCCACTACCGCTCCATCCAGTCCAACGGCTTCAAAACTCTGAAGGAAGGCCAAAAGGTTTCCTTCGTAGCCGTTCAGGGCCAGAAGGGCATGCAGGCAGACGAAGTCCAAGTGATCTGATCACCGACCGTCTTCCGGAAAAACCGGCCCTCGGGCCGGTTTTTTCATACCTGCGATTTGGCTTCGCTGACGCGCGTACTGGCGCGAGCCTCGGCCACCAGCCAGTCGATCAGCCGGCGTAGCCGCTCGCTGGGCTGCCCCTTCCGGCTCCAGGCCAGGCGGTATTCCCAGGGTGTCGGCAAGCGACACACCTCACCGAACGGCAGCACCAGCCGCCCCTGCGCGATGTCATCCCCCGCCAGCGCCGTCGACCCCAACGCAAAGCCCTGCCCATTCACCGCACCCTGGATCGCATGCCCGATCAGGCCGAAGCGGATGCCGGCCGACGTGTCGACGCGCGCGCCGACATAGCGCTCGAACCAGTCACCCCAGTCAGGAATCCGCAGGTTGCTGGCGCTCTTCCAATGGGCGTGGACCAGCCGCGCGCCCACCAGATCAGCCGGCTCGCGGACCGGATGGGCCTCCAGGTAGGCCGGGCTGCACACCGGGAAGAACACCTCACGGAACAGCAGCTCGCTGGCGGGCAGCGCAGTGCCCTCGGTGACGAAGCGGATCGCCAGGCTGGCCTCGCCGCGCTCCAGGTCCACCAGCTCTTCGGTGGCCTCCAGGCTCAGGGCGATGTCCGGATGGGTGCCGGAGAACTGGTTGAGCCGGCGCATCAACCAGTGGGACGCGATGGAGGGCGCACAGCTGACCTGCAGCGGCCCCTCGGGCATGCCCCGCAGCGCCGCCGCCCCCTCGGCCAGCAGGGCGAATGCCTGGGACACGGTGGCGGCCAGGCGCCGGCCGTTGTCATTGAGGGTGACGGTGTTGCGGGTACGGTCGAACAGGCTGACCCCGAGCTCTTCCTCCAGCAGGCGGATTTGCCGGCTGACGGCACCCGGGGTGACCGACAGCTCGTGGGCGGCCTCGGTGAAGTTGCGGCTGCGGGCGGCGACCTCGAAGGCACGCAGGGCGACAAGGGATGGTGTGCGCATGGGAGTGCTTTGAGTAGAAGTCAAAGCATGATGACAAAACATCGTTTGAATGCAAGGCGCCCGCTCGCCATCCTGCCGCCCTTCCGGCCCACCTGTGCGGCCCCTGCCTTGCGAGTCATCGATGAGACCCACACGCCTGCCCCTGGACCCTTTCGCCTGCGGCCTGATGCTGCTGCTCTGCATCGTCTGGGGCTTCCAGCAGGTCTCCATCAAGCTGGTGGAGCAGGACGTGGCGCCGGTCCTGCAACTGGCCATCCGCTCCGGTATCGCCGCGCTGGTGCTGGGCGCCATCACCCTGTGGCGGGAAGGCAGTGGTGCCTTCGGTGACGGCACCCTGCTGCCGGGGCTCGGGGTCGGCCTGCTGTTCACCCTGGAGTTCTTCTTCATCTCCGAAGGGCTGGTCCGCACCAGCGCGTCCCACATCGCGGTGTTCCTCTACACCGCGCCGATCTTCGCCGCCCTGGGGCTGCACCTGATCCTCCCCGAGGAACGCCTGTCGCCGGTCCAGTGGCTGGGCGTGCTGGTGGCCTTCGGCGGTATCGCCCTGGCCTTTCTCGGCAAACCGGGGAATGCCGCAGGCAGCCTGTTCGGCGATGCGCTGGGCATCTGCGCCGCCGTCGCCTGGGGCGCCACCACCGTGCTCATCCGGGGCTCGAGCCTGTCGGAAGCCGCCCCGGTGAAGACGCTTTTCTACCAGCTAGGCGTTGCCGGCCTGGTCCTGCTGGCGGTGGCCGCCGCCACCGGCCGCCTGGGCCTGGTCCCCAGCGACCGCGCCCTGCTCAGCCTCGGCTTCCAGGTGGTGGTGGTGGCACTGATCAGCTACCTGGGATGGTTCTGGCTGCTGCGCCGCTACCTCGCCTCGCGCCTGTCGATGCTGTCGTTCATGACCCCGTTGTTCGGCGTCGGCTTCGGCGTGCTGGTGCTGGGCGAGCCGCTGGACTCCTCCTTCATCTTCGGCGGCCTGCTGGTGCTGGGAGGCCTGCTGCTGGTCACCGGCGCCGAGCTGCTGCGCGACCACCTGGCGCGTCGGCGCGTGACACACGGCACCTGATTGCACCTATCGGTCAGGAAAAAGGGCTGATAGCCTGTCGGCCGTTTCAGACGAAGTGAGGGATGCACTTTGAGATCGGCCCTGCTCGGCCTCTGCCTGCTGCCCATGCTGGCGCAGGCGGCCGTTTACAAATGCGTCGGCAACGACGGCTCTGTCAGCTACTCCGCCGTGCCCTGCCCCGCCACCGAAGGCCAGACCACACGGATCGTGGAACCTATGCCGACTTCCGGCCCGCCTGCAGCGGTCCCCCCCCTGGAAACACAAGCCTCCCCCCCAGCCACGGCAAGCGAGCCAGACCGCCCACCTGGCACACGCATCACCGTAATTGAGGACAGCTCCGCCAGTAATCGGGAAGCACGAGCCAACGAGATGCGCGAACGCGCCCGGCGAGAGAAGGAGGAGAGTTACATCAGGGATTTCGAACGCATCAAGCGTCAAGAGCAAGAACTGCGCCTGCAGCGCGAATACGAAGCCCGTCAGCGCCAGCAGAACTCTGCCCCATCCCCCAACAGCAGTTCGTCGACCACCGGGGAACCATCGAGCACGGGCACGGGTCAGTGACAACGAGGCCGATGACCGGCGGCCTCAGGCCTCGGACCCCATAGAGTCGCCGCTGGGGGTCCGGGGTCGTTTCACCTGTCATCTCCGCTCACAGTTTCCCTGCGCCCGGGGCGTTCACGCCGGGCCCGGCGTGCCTGATCATGCCGGGCGACGTCGGCCCGATCTGCGGCCAGCCCTACGGAGCCCAACCATGCCCACGCTTTCCCGCCTCCCCTCCCTGCTGTTCGGCAGCGGCCTGCTGCTGGCCCTTTCTGGCTGCGACATGGCCCAGGAGTCGGCCGACCGCCTCGCCGAGAAGACCCGCGAAGCCGCCGAGGAACTGGCCCGCGAAGCCATCAACGACACCGTGGACCAGGTGAACAAGGAAGTGGACAAGGCGCAGCAGGCCACCCGCGAATGGCTCAAGGCACAACCCGGCGAACAGCCTGAACAACCACCCCGTGCCGAGGGCGAGCGCCCGAAGGAGGGCGACGCCATGATGCCGCCCGCTGGCGTGGAAACCTGATCCGCCTCGCCACCCAGCGCAGACGCGATAACGCCGGCCCGGGGCGACCCGGGCCGGCGTTCTGCCGTATGGAAATCAGGCGCCGAAGTAGCGCGGCAACGGCGTGCTGTGCAGGTTGCGCAACGACTCCACCGGCGGCACCTCGCCCAGCTCCAGGGCGATGTCGCGGCGCAGCGTGGCGATGATCAGCTCCAGTTGGGCCGGCTGCTTGAGCGCCGGCACCACGCGCTGGAAGCGGGTGTCGTCCTTCTCCAGCACCACCACGTAGCCACCGTCGGGGCGGCGCTGGGCGCTGAGCGCGTAGTCGGGAAAGGCCTTGGCCAACTGCTTGATGTCGAGACCCATAGCGTTTCACTCTCCAAGGGGCAAAATTTTTCCTGGCAGGGTGTCCTGCAGGCAGCATGCCAGCCTTGAGACAAGCGAAAGCCCAATAAAATCAATGCGTTGGTGAAATAAGCCCAACCCGCTTTCGTGCATTTCGCCCGACCAGCCGAAAATCACCGGGCAATATGCACGATGCGATTCAGCGGCGCGCCAGCTCGATGCCGTCCTCGTGGATGACGATCTCACCGCGCTTGTAGAGGCCGCCTATGGCCTTCTTGAAGTTGCCCTTGCTGACGTTGAACATCTGGGCGATCACCTCCGGCGGGCTCTTGTCGCTCAATGCCAGGCGACCACCTTCGTCGCGCAGACGCTCGAGGATGCGCTCGGCGAGGTCGGACGATGCGGCTTGCCCCTGGGGCTGCAGGCTCAGGGCGATCTTGCCGTCGGGGCGGATCTCGCGGATGTAGCCCTTCTCGCGCATGCCGCTGCGCAGGAACTTGAACACCTCGTTGCGGTGGATCAGCCCCCAGTGGCGGTCCTCGATGATGGCCTTGAAGCCCATGTCGGTCTGCTCCACCACCAGCAGGTCCACTTCCTGGCCCACGCTGTAGCGGGCCGGAGTGGTGTCCAAGTAGCGGTCCAGCCGGGCCGTGGCGGTGATGCGGCGGGAGCGGTCGAGGTAGACGTGCACCACGCAGTAGTCGCCCACTTGCAGCGGGCGCTTCTCTTCCGAGTGCGGCAGCAGCAGGTCCTTCGGCAGGCCCCAGTCGAGGAACAGGCCGATGCGGTTGATCTCCACCACCTTCAGGCTGGCGAAACCTCCCACCTGGACCTTGGGTTTCTGGGTGGTGGCGATCAGGCGGTCCTCGCTGTCGAGGTAGACGAACACGTTGAGCCAGTCACCCACTTCGCAGGGCTGGTCCTTGGGCACATAACGCCGGGGCAGGAGGATCTCGCCTTCCGCACCACCGTCCAGATAGAGACCGAAATCGGTGTGCTTGGCCACCGGCAGGCTGTTGAATCGACCGATCAGGGCCATCTCGCGTACCTCGAATTGACAGGGCGCGCATTCTACAGCCCCCGCCGCAGCGGGGCCACGCACACCGCTCGACGGCCTCGCAACGCCACCTGTCGCCGCTTCGCTGAAACACCTTGATGCGGAGAATTCCGCATTGCCGGCGTTGTCCACTGGCCGCTAGCACAATGATGTTTCAGAATCGTGTCCGCGTTGAAACATTTGCCCGGTTTTCGGATTCTCGCTGCCCTAACTCAGGAGTTCCTGTGCGCACCATCGGCCGCTGGCTGTCTGCTCCCCTCCACCTGATCCTGCTCATCGTCCTGTTCATTGGCATCCCGTTGGTCAGCCGTGCACTGCTCGGCTGGAGCGAAGGCTTCGGCTACGGTTCCGACCTGGCCTTCGGCAGCCTCCTGGTGGCCCTGCTGTATGGTCGCCCGCGCTGGGTAGCCCTGCCGGTGATGCTGTTCTGGGCGCTGATCATGCTGGGGACGGCCGAGCTGGTGGGCGCAGTCGGGCGCATGCCCGAGCCGAGCGACCTCAAGTACCTGCTGGACCCGCAGTTCGTCGGCCACTCCACCCAGGGCGGCGGGCTGACCTACCCCTGGCTGGCCGGCGCGCTGGCCATCGGCATCCTCGCCGCCCTGCTGGCCTGGCATCGCCCGGCCAAACGCCCGGCCCGTGCCTGGCTGGCCGTGCCGCTGGCCCTGCTGGCCGGCCACGCCACCCTGCAGTACCTGCGCCCCAGCGAAGCGGACCAGTGGCGCCAGTTCAACCTGCCCCACAAGCTGCTCGCCGGCGCCCTCAGCAGCGGCCAGATGGCCGTGGAAGACTGGCTCGCCGGAGACCAGCCGGAAAGCCCGCCGGACATCGCCGGCCTGGCCCGCCTGGACCTCGACGGCACCCCGCTGCTGGCCGGCCCCGGCCAGGCGCGCAACGTGCTGGTGATCACCCTGGAAGGCATCCCGGGGGCCTACATCGCCGCCAACCGCGCCGCCATCAACAGCCACTACGCCGAATCGCCCATGCCGCGCCTGAGCCAGTGGGCCGAACGCGCCATGACCACGCCGGACTACGTGCTCCACAGCCACCAGACCATCCGCGGCCTCTACGCCATGCTCTGCGGTGACTACAGCAAGCTCGACTCCGGCACCCCCAAGGGCCTGGAACTGCTGAACAACCCCACCCGCGCCCAGGACTGCCTGCCGGCCCAGCTGCACCAGCACGGCTTCAGCACCCACTTCCTGCAGGGTGCCGGGCTGCGCTTCATGGCCAAGGACAAGATCATGCCGCGCATGGGCTTCGACAAGACCCAGGGCCGCGACTGGTTCCGCAACACCCCCTACCTCGAATTCCCCTGGGGCATGGACGACAAGGCCTTCTTCGAGGGCGCGCAGACCTACGTGCAGCAACTGCGCAAGCAGAAGAAGCCGTGGATGCTCACCCTGCTCACCGTCGGCACCCACCAGCCCTACTCGGCGCCGGAGGACTACCTGACCCGCTACCCGGACGCCAAGCGCGCCGCCATCGCCTACCTGGACGATGCCGTGGACGCCTTCCTCAGCGGCCTGGAGAAACAGGGCGTACTGAAGGACACCCTGGTCATCATCACCTCCGACGAATCCCACGGCATCGACCAGGTGCGCCTGGCCTCCGCCTGGGGCTTCAACCTGGTGCTGGCCCCCGAGCAGGCCGCCCTGCCGCCGATCAAGGGGGGCGTCTACGGCCATGTCGACCTGACCGCCTCGGTGCTCGACTACTTCGGCTACCGCGTCCCGCTGAGCCTGGCCGGCCGCTCGCTGTTCCGCGACTACGAGCAGGGCCGCGAGATGATCTCCTACACCAACGGCATGCTGCGCTACCACGACGGCAAGGAGCACTTCGTCGAATGCGACTTCCAGCAGGTCTGCCGGCGCTACCGCAGTGAAGGCTTCATCGCCGACCAGGCCCGCTTCGACGGCCGTTTCAGCGGTCGCGAAGCCCGCCAGGTGGCCACCCGTGGCACGCTGCTGGACCAGTCCCTGGTCGGCGGCCAGGTGGGCCAGGAATACCAGTTCGCCACCCGCGAGCGCATCCGCCTGAAGCAGCAGGTGAAGGACGACTGGGCCGACAACCTGATCGGCGCCCAGTACCTGGAGCTGCCGAAGAACACCCGCACCGAGGTGGAGCTGACCATCAAGGTCCACGCCATGGACGCCAAGGGCGCCCGCCTGCAGCTCAAGACCAAGGAGTTCGAGCGCGACGTGGCCCTGGCAATTCCCGAGTTCCCGCTGCTCAAGCGCGGCAAGCCGGTAACCCTGCACTTCGCCTTCGACAACCCCGAGGCACGCAAGGCGTTCTCCTTCCACCTGCTGGCCGAAGGGCGCGGCACCATCGAGATCAGCAACTTCAAGGTGGTCACCCAGCCGCTGCCTAATCTCCCTACCGCGCCGGAGGCGGCCAGCCAGGTGGCGGATGCAGCCCCCGAGCGCAAGGGCATCGCCCGGGTGCTCAACCTGTTCGCCCGCCATCCGGAGACGGTCGACAACGACCTGGAGAGCACCGGGGAAGCCGAGTCCGAGGCCCTGCCCGAGCTGTTACCGGTCGACGCCGAGCCGGAAACCCTGGTGCGCTGACCGCGCACCGGGGACAATGCGGGCCCCGCCACAGGAGCCCGCACCATGACCGACCCCATCCGCCTCTCCAAGCGCCTCGCCGAGCTGCTGCCCTGCTCGCGCCGCGACGCCGAGCTGTACATCGAGAACGGCTGGGTCAGCGTCGCCGGCCAGGTGGTGGAAGAACCCCACGCGCGGGTGACCGACGAAGTCATCAACCTTCACCCCGACGCCAAGCCGACGCCGGTGCCGCCGGTCACCCTGCTGCTGCACAAACCCGCCGGCGTGGATGAGGACGGCGCCCGCGCCCTGCTGGTGCCGGCCAACCTGGCGGCGGAGCAGGCCGGCGAGCGCACCCTGCGCAAGCACTTCTCGCGACTGACGCAGATGGCCCCGCTGGAAACCCGGGCCAGCGGCCTGGTGATCTTCACCCAGGCCCACGGCGTCACCCTGCGCTTCGAGCGCCCGCTGGAAGAGGAATACACCGTCGACGTGCGCGGCGAAGCCGATGCCGAACACCTGGCGCGGGTGGCACGCGGGGTCGAGCACAAGGGCCGCCCGCTGCCCCGGGCCAAGGTCAGCTGGCAGAGCGAGAACCGCCTGCGCATCGCCCTGAAGAGCCCGCGCCCCGGCCAGCTGCGGCAGATCTGCGAGCACCTCGGCCTGGAGCTGCTGGGCCTGCGGCGCCTGCGCCTGGGCGGCGTCTCGGCAGCACGGCTGCAGCCGGGGCAGTGGCGTTACCTGCTGCCCGGCGAGAAGTTCTGAAGCGGCGGGCCAATGGCCCGCCTTCCTATGGATTGTCCAGGGTGGTCTTCACCAGGTTGCGGGTGTGCCCGGCGAAATGCCGGATCAGCTTCACCAGCACCTCGTTCAGCGCCGGATCGGTCTCCGCCGGCTTGAGCTGGTTGCCCGCACTGAAGCCCTGCCCCGGCTGGGCACCGGCCAGCCACAGGCCGATGCGCTCGTCGAACTCGTCCGCCGCCTCATAGGACTCCTGCGCCACCACGTCCTGCAGGTAGCCGGGGCCGAACGGCGGGTAGCGGTCGTCGTCCGACGTGTCCGCATAGGCCCTGAGCAGCGGGTCGTCATTGCGCCCCTCGCGCAGCAGCCGGCGCAACCAGTCGGCCTGGTACTTCTCCACTTCCGTATGGCGGGTCGCCACCCGCTCGATGGCCGCCTCCTTGCCCGAGGTATCGCCCAGCGCCGCCTGGATGGCCGTCCACATCAGCGTGGCGGTGTTTTCACCGGGCAGCGCCTTGGCGTGGTAGGGCTGGGTCAGGTCCTGCACGTAGTGCAGCGCCCAGCCGAGGAAGCGGTAGCCCCAGTACGGGTGGCCACTCTCGAACGCCAGCCGCGCCAGCGCCATGTACTGGCGCACGCGCAGCTCCGGGTAGGTGCGGGCGAGGAACGGCGCGGCCTGATAGATGACCGCCGACTCGTGGTAGTAGCCGATGTGGAACGGCGCCTGTGACGAGTATTCGAAACGCGCATCACCGAAGGGCTGGGGGCCGAAGCCGTAGAGCGCGCCGACCTCGCCGGGGTTGTCCGAGAAGAGGTTGATGTCGTGCCCGTAGTCCGGCTCGTCCGCCGCGCTGGCGAGCACCGCACGGGGGCTCACCCGCTCCCCCGGCTCCACCGCCAGGAAGCGCCATTCGTTCCACAGGCTCAGCTTGCGGAACACCAGCACGTCCTGGGCCGGCAGCACCTTGGCCGCCGGCAGCTCCAGCCCCGGCAGCGCCTGGACGAAATACGCCAGGCGGATCTCCGGGCTGACCCGCAGCGCCATGAGGAAGGCACGACGCCGGTCGCCGCTGCCATCGGTGATCCAGCGCAGGCTGTCCGGCCGGGCCGGGTAGTCCGGCAGCTCCTCGCGGGCACGCGCCTCCTGCTCGTCCAGCACCTGCTGCAGGGCCACCGCCTCGGCTGCGAGAAAGTCCTCCAGGCGCTCCACCTGCACCGGCTCGGCCTGGCGCAGCTCGGGCAGGTCGGCCAGGGCCAGCCAGGTGCCGAGGGAATGGTTGGACCAGGCCAGCAGGGTGGCCGGCGAACAGGCGATCAGGCCGCAGAGGGCGAGCAGCAGGCGTTTCATTGCATCTCCGTGTCTGGGGCGCCCTCTTGCCGGGGCGCTCGTCACGCAAGGGTAACAATCGAAGGAACGCCGGGGCACTGTCCAGGCAGGACAGGCGACTCACCAAATCGGTCGCTGCCCCTCGTCGGGCCATGGGAACCCCCGCCACAGGGCCGGTGGTCCACCCTCTGCGACCCCATCCACGAGGAGCCCGCCATGACCACGCCGATCACCCGCGACACCGCCATGCGCCTGGCCACCCAGGCCTTCCTGCCCTATGGCTGCCAGGCCCGGGCCCATGACGAGGACGACAGCTTCAGCTTCACCGTGACCGACCTCCACGGCGGCAAGGTGCTGGAGATCAGCCACGTCCGCAGCACCCAGTACGCCGACCCGGTGCGCCTGGCCGGCGTGCTGGAACAGGTTCGGCTGGACCTGACCCACCAGGGGCGCAACCTCGACCCCTGGGCCATGCCCTACATCCCCGATCCCGAGGTGCTGCCGGAAACCCCGCCGAACTACTGAGGCTCAGGCCCTGGCCGCCTGGTCGGCCAGGGTGTCGAACACCTCCGGCACCAGCGCCGCACTGCCGCGCTCGGTCAGTTGCTCGCGCACCTGCAGGTGCGCCGGCAGGCTGCTGCCGAGGATCTCCAGCAGGCGCACGCCTCGCGCGCCCAGCACGAAGTTCTCGCCGTTGCCGCCCTCCGCCTCCGGGCGGTGCTCCAGGTAGCCGCCCTCCAGCAGCAGGGCCTCGTAGTCCGCCGCGCGCATCTTCAGCGCATCCAGATTGCCGCCAGGGTCGCGACCGCTGGCCAGGCGCTCCTCGGCCAGTTGCGCGGCGTACTCGCGCGGGGCGAAGGGTCGGTTCGCGCCGTTCTGCGCCTCGTGCAGCAGGCGTTCGATCAGTTCCCAGTCGTAGTGCTCGTTCATGGCGATGACTCCTGTGGTGGTCCTCTTCCTTGCGACCGGACGACGCCCGGGCGGTTCGACCGACGAGGCGGACGGTCACCTGAACGAAAGCCGCCCGGGGACAGTCGGAACTGCACAAGGCCCGATCCAGGAGAACCGCCGATGCCCCTTCGTCCCGCCTGCCTCGCTCCCGTGCTGCTGGCCCTGTCCGGCTTGGCCGAGGCCGGCCCGGAGCCCTTGCGCATCGAGCGGCTGGCCCGCTGCGGGGACCTGCTGGAGCCGACCCGGCAGACCTGGTGCCTCGGCGTGCGCGGGCTGGGCAAGGCCGACCCCGTGCTGCACCTGGGCGGGCGCACCCTGGCCGTGGAGCGGGAGCCTGCCGAGGGCCGGCTGCGCCTGCAGGTGGACGCCCGCGAACACCGCAGCGGGCCGGTCTGGCTGGAGGTCGATGGCCGGCGCAGCAACCCGGTGTGGCTGTCGCTCAACCGCAGCCACGTGCTGGCCGCCGGGCCGGATGAGGTGGCGAAGAACATGGACGGGCTGACCACCTACGTCGACCTGGTGAGCCTGCTGATCGAAGAAGACCGCGACGGCGCCCAGGAGGCCCAGCGCCTGGCCGGCAAGTACG
The DNA here is from genome assembly GCF_000931385.1 of Pseudomonas sp. FeS53a. Lineage (NCBI taxonomy): Bacteria > Pseudomonadati > Pseudomonadota > Gammaproteobacteria > Pseudomonadales > Pseudomonadaceae > Pseudomonas > Pseudomonas sp. FeS53a. The sequence continues at coordinate 208,391 of NZ_JYFT01000078.1, read as the reverse complement.
GTGCCCAGGTGGTCGGCGCGATCCCGCCGCTGAACGTCTACCAGCTGCGCCTGCCGGCCCGCGACCTGACCGAGCGCGATGCCCTGGTGCTGCGCCTGGGCAGCGAGACCAGCGTCGATGCCGTGGTGGTGGAGGAATCCGCCCCCGAGAAGGGCGAAGAAGCCGAAGCCGTGCCGGCGCGCAGCAAACCGGCGCCCGACTCGGACGAATGGGCCGCCAACCGCTTCATGGACGCGGTGAACTACTACACCCGGCGCATTCCCGCACACCAGGCCCCGGTGCCGGCCACCCCGGTGCGCATCGGGGTGATCGAGCGCGAGGTGGACTTCGACGCCCCCGACTTCGCCGACTACCTCGGTCCCTGCGAAGGGCCGCGCACCTGCCTCTACGCTCGCGACGCACGGCGCCCGGACAACCACGGCTCCACCGTGGCCGGCATCCTCGCGGCACATGCCGGGCGTGGCGGCAACAGCGGCTTCCTGCGGGCCCTGGACGGCGCCAGCCAGGGCTTCGAGGTGATCGCCGAGCGCAATGCCGATGCCGGCATCACCGCCAACATCGCCGCCTCGGTGAACCTGGTGGAGGACGGCGTGCGGGTCCTCAACTGGAGCTGGGGCATCCACCGGGTCGGCGCACGCAACGTGGAAGGCGACGAAGTGGACTCACTGGTGCGCTCCGGCATCGCCATGAGCGGCTACGAGGAGCTGCTGGAAGAGTTCTTCCTCTGGCTGCGCAAGGCCCACCCGGATGTGGTGGTGATCAACTCGGCGGGCAACGGCGCCTCTTTCTCCGGCACCGACGAGTACCGCCTGCCCTCCTCCTTCGTCACCGACCAGTTGCTGGTGGTGGGCGGCCACCAGCGCAGCGAACGCGAAGGCCTGGCGGTGGACGACCGGGCCTATGCGGTCAAGCGCAGCACCTCGAACATCGACATGCGGGTGGACATCACCGCCGCCGCCTGCACCCACGCCTCCACCCTGCAGGCCGGCCAGCGCGGCGACGTGCACTGCGGCACCTCCTACGCCACGCCCATGGTCACCGGGGTGGTGGCCGCCATGCTCTCGATCAACCCGCGCCTGCAGCCGGACCAGCTGCGCATGCTGCTGCGCCGCAGCGCCATGACCATCGGCGGCGACTATGACTTCGAGCCCATGGATGCCGAGGACCTGACGGCCCCCATCCTGCCCTCGGAACGTCGCTACCGGCTCGATGACCCGGATGTCGGCCGCTCGGCACGGCTGGACATGCAGAAGGCCCTGGACCTGGCGGTCCGGAGCCGCGACCGCGTGCGCTGACGCACGCCCCTCAGATGCCGAAACAGGAGGTCACCATGAACCCTCGTACTCCGCTCTTCGCCCTGGCACTGGCGCTCGCCGCACCGCTGCCGGCCCTGGCCACCTGCGGCGTGGACGACGCCGTCGACCAGCGCGGGCAACTGGCCCGCGAGGTGCACCAGGCCACCGACAGCGACCCGAAGCAGGCAGCCCAGGTGAACAAGGAGCTGCGCCAGGACAAGCCCGAGACGTCCGCCCGGCCGGGCACCGATGAATGCGCCGCCGCCGAGCGGCGGGCCCGCGAAGTGGAACGCGCCGGCAGCGAGGCCGAACGCAAGACACCGGATCAGTAGCGCCCGTACTTGCGCTCGATCACGCCGTACTCGCCGCTCTCGCGGATGCGCCGCAGGCCGATGTTGAAGCGGTCGCGCTGGTAGGCGTGGAGGAAGCCCACCTTGTAGTCGGTGGGCTCGAAGAGGTCGAACCAGGCCAGCGGCTGGGCCACGTCCACCTGGTCCCTCACCTCCTGGTTGAGGTAGTTGATGATGCGCCGGTCACCGATGACCACGTCGATGCGCCGCGCATACAGCAACCGGTTGCGGGCGATCTGGTGGGCCTCCTCGCGGTAACGCGGGTTGTTCTCGGCCATGGCCTGGAAGCGCGGCCCGAGCAGGAAGCGCGCACGCTGGAAGGCGCTCACCGAGTACTGCCCCAGGTCCTCGATGGAGGACAGGGTCAGGTTCGAGGCGGCCAGCGCGATGGCGTAGTTGTGGTACTGCAGGTAGACGTCGGAATAGAACGCCTGCACCTGGCTCAGCTCGCTGGTGGGGGCGATGCCGTCCAGCTCGCCGCGCGCCAGCATCAGGTGCAGGCGCTCCATGGGCAGGTAGTGGTACTCCAGCTCGAAGCCGGCTTCACGGGCGGCGGCGGCGATGATCTCCACCTCCAGGCCGCGTTGCTCCGCTTCGAATACATAAGGTGGCTTCTCGGTGCCGAAACCGAACCGCAGGGTTTCCCCCTGTGCCAGCAGGGTCACCCCTGCCAGCACGATGCCGATGAACCACTTTCCCATGCCACCCCCTGGTCACTGCCTCGCAGAATAGTCGCTGGCGCTGTGGCTGCGCAGGGGGCAAGACGGCCGGTTACTGGATCTCCTCCGGCGTCACCACCACCCAGTTGCGGTCGGCGGTGACCGGCAGGCCCAGCTTGGCCTGGGACTCGGCGTTCTTCTTCTGCATGGCGGTGATCTGGTCCATGTACTTGGCCTTGCGGTTCACCCACACCCGCAGCCCGCCCTTCTCCACGTCGGTGCCGTGGAACAGCATGTAGCCATCGCTCTCGGGGGTATCACCGCCCACCAGGATCGGCTTCTTCCACTGGTCGATGTAGGTGAGGATGGCCGCCTGCTTGCCCGCCATCCAGGTGGCCGGGGTCCACAGGTAGGGGGTGACTTCCAGGTCGAGGTTGGCCTTCTCGTCGTAGTGGCCGTCCTTGATCTGCTTGCGCGCGGTGGTCAGGGCGCCGGTCTTGCGGTCCTTGAGCAGGGTGGTGACGCCGATGACGTTCTCGGGCTTCACGTTGTAGCCGTACTTGGGATCGGCGGCGACCATGCGCACCAGCTCTTCCAGGGCGGCGGTCATGATGTACACCTCGATGCCGTTCTCCCGGAGCTTGTTCATCAGCTCCTTCTGCCCGGTGAAGGGCTTGGGCGGGTTGATCTCGATGGTCTTGACCTCATCCCCCTCGTAGTAGGTGCTGGGGATCGGCTTGCCGTAGGCCATCAGCTCGTCCACGTAGCCCTTCAGCTCGCGCAGGGTGAAGCCGGAGAACACCTGGGCCACCCAGGGGTAGCAGACCAGGTCGTCCACTTCGCAGAGGCGGTAGTAGTAGCTGTTGAGGCTTTCCTTGTGGCCGTTGACGTCTTTGAACGGGATGAGCTTGAGCGACGGGTCGAGCTTCTCGCGGGTCAGCACGCCCTTCATTTCCAGGAAGGGCAGCAGGGACTCCTCCAGGTCGTAGCGGTAGCTGGTGTTGTCCATGTCGAACACCGCGTAGGCGCCCTTGTTGGCGTTGGCGGCGATCAGCGCATCCAGCTGCTTGGCGGCGGGCGCCGGCCAGTGGGCGAGTTCGGTGGCGGCTGCGGCGGGGCCGGCCAGGCCAAGGCACAGGGCGGCGGCGAGAAGCGTCCGGGTCAATGTCATCGCGTAGGTTCCCTCGGGGTGGGCGAGGCGCATCAGGCGCCCCGGGCCCCTGGACCCTAGCAGAGGACCATGACGCCGCCATGACCGTAACCGACATGCACCATCGCGCCTGCGTCCACGTCAGTGCCAGCGCCACGTGACCCAGGCGCCGAAGGCCCCGAGGTGCAGCAGGACGATGAACCAGAAGCGCAACTGGTAGGGCAGCTTGCGGTTCTTGTGGCGGATCAGCCGCTGGGCCAGCAGGCCGCCGGGCCAGCCGCCGAGAAGCTCGAAGAGGTGCAGGCGCGCCTCGGGGATGCGCCGCATGCCGGCCACGGCCTGGCGCTTGTCGTACCAGTAGGCGACGAAGCAGACCAGGCTCATGACCAGGTAGACGAGGGCCAGCAGCTGCCAGCCCGAAGGGAGGGTCACTCAGCCGCCGGCTTGCGGCGCTTGAGCGGTGCCAGGCCGTCGCTGCTCACCACCTGCGGCTGCTCGCGGCGCGGGCTGGACGGCTTGCGCTTGGCGGCGGGCTTGGCGGACGCCTTGCCGGTGCTCTTCTTGTCGGTCTTTTTCTTCTTGCTACCGACTGCCTTGCCCGAGGCCTTGACCTTCTTCGGCCCGTTGTAGGTGCCTTTCAGCTCCTTGATCACACGGCGCTCGAAGCTCTGCTTGAGGTAGCGCTCGACGCTGGACATCAGGTTCCAGTCGTTGTGGCAGATCAGCGAGACGGCCAGGCCCTCGCCGCCGGCACGGCCGGTGCGGCCGACGCGGTGCACGTACTCGTCGCCGGAGCGCGGCATGTCGAAGTTGATCACCAGGTCCATGCCCTCGATGTCCAGGCCACGGGCCGCCACGTCGGTGGCCACCAGCACCTTGGTGCCGCCCTCGCGCACGCGGTCGATGGCCAGCTTGCGGTCCTTCTGGTCCTTGTCGCCGTGCAGCACGAAGGCCTTGTAGCCGGCCGCCACCAGGTGGCCGTAGAAACGGTCGGCCTGGGCACGGGTGTTGGTGAAGACGATGGCCTTCTGGTAGGTCTCGTTGGCCAGCAGCCAGCGCGCCAGGGCTTCCTTGTGGTCCACGTCGTCGGCGGTGATGACTTGCTGCCGGGTCGACTCGTTGAGCTGCTCGATGCCGTTCAAGCGCAGGTGCAGCGGGTCCTTCAGGACCTGGGCGGACACCTCGCGCAGGGCCGCACCGCCGGTGGTGGCGGAGAACAGCAGGGTCTGCTGGCGGTTGGCGCATTCGGCGGTGATGCGCTGCATGTCCTCGGCGAAGCCCATGTCCAGCATGCGGTCGGCCTCGTCCAGCACCAGCACCTCCACCTCTTTGAGGCTCACGGTGCCGGAGTTGAGGTGCTCGATCAGGCGGCCGGGGGTGCTCACCAGTACGTCCGGTAGCTTGCGCAGCATGGCGGCCTGGACCTTGAAGTCCTCGCCGCCGGTCACCAGGCCGGACTTGATGAAGGTGAACTGCGAGAAGCGCTCCACTTCCTTCAGGGTCTGCTGGGCCAGCTCCCGGGTCGGCAGCAGGATCAGCGAACGGATGCGCTCGCGGGGCTTGGCTTCACCGATCAGGCGGTTCAGCAGGGGCAGCACGAAGGCCGCCGTCTTGCCGCTGCCGGTGCGCGCGGTGACGCGCAGGTCGCGCCCTTCCAGCGCCGGGGGAATCGCCGCCTGCTGCACGGGCGTCGGTTCGACGAATTTCAGTTCGGCGACAGCCTTGAGCAGACGTTCGTGCAGGGCGAATTGGGAGAACACGGGTACCACCTCGATCGGAAGCCTGGAAAACAGCTGCGTAGGTTACCTTGTGTCGCGCCCGAACGCCCGCGATCCCTTCGCCGGCCCCTGCGCACGACTGAACTCGCGCCCGACCGGCCCACTCCAAACCCTGACGCCCCCGATCCCCTCTGCGGAAAGCCCCCATGACTGCTTCGCTGATCTATTACGTCGCCACCAGCCTCGACGGCTACATCGCCCGCCCCGACGGCCGGGTGGACTGGCTCGAACCCATCGAGCGCTCCGGCGACGACCACGGCTACCACGCCTTCTACGAAAGCATCGACGGCCTGCTGATGGGCCGGGGGACCTACGAGACCGTGCTGGCGATGGGCGGCGATTGGCCCTACCCCAGCAAGCCCTGTACCGTGCTCACCCGCGCCGACCTGCAACCCGCCGGCCCCCAGGTGAAGATCCGCCACAGCACGCCCCAGGAGGCCCTGGCGGAGCTGGCCGAGGCCGGCTGCAAGCGGGTCTGGCTGGTGGGCGGCGGGTCCCTCGCGGGCACCTGCTACGCCGCTGGCCTGCTGGACGAGCTGATTGTCAGTGTGATCCCCCACCTGCTCGGTGCGGGCATCCCGATGTTCGCCACCGGCCTCGAACGGCGCCTGCAACTGCACGAACAACGCAGCTTCGCCACCGGCGTGGTGCAGCTGCATTACCGACTGCTACCGGAAGCCCCTGCCCCATGACCACCCTCGACATCGCCGCCGCCTGCCTGATCGACGCCGACAACCGCCTGCTGCTGGTGCGCAAGCGCAACACCCGGGCCTTCATGCTTCCTGGCGGCAAGCGCGAGCCCGGCGAGAGCGCGCACGAGGCGCTGCGCCGTGAACTGCAGGAAGAGCTGGAACTGAGCCTGCCGGCCGAGGCCCTGAGCCTGCTGGGGTCATTCCGCGCGGCAGCGGCCAACGAGCCGGACACCTGGGTCGAGGCCCAGGTCTTCGTCGCACGCCTGGAGCAGCCGGTGGCACCCGCCGCCGAGCTGGAGGAACTGGCCTGGCTGGCCCCCGGCCAACCGCTGCCGGACACCCTGGCCCCACTGCTGCGGGAACAGGTCCTGCCGGCCCTGGCCGCTCACCCCGCCCTCGCCTGAAGGCTGCGCCTCACACGCCCAGCTGGCGCGCCTGGCGCCGCAGCAGCTGGGCGCTGTCCCAGCCGATCAGCAGCACCGCCAGCCAGATGGGCAGGTAGGTCCACAGCTGCGCCGGGTCGAACGCCTCGCCTAGGAACACCACCGCCACCGCGAACAGCAGCACCGGCTCCACGTAGCTGAGGATGCCGAACAGCCCCAGCGGCAGCAGCCGGCTGGAAGCCATCATCGCCGCGAAGGCCAGGGTGCCCAGCACGCCCAGCCCGGGAATCAGCCACCACAGCGCCGGGGACTGGGTGAACGCGCCCTCGGGGCCGTGGGCGATGATCAGCCACGCCGCCAGGGGGGCCAGCACCAGCATTTCGAGGATGAAACCGGACAGCGCATCCAGGCGCATCCAGCGACGCAGCATGAAATACGGCGGGTAGCCCAACGCCGTGACCAGCGTCAGCCAGGAGAAGGCGCGGGTCATCCACAACTCGTGGAGCACCCCGGCCAGCGCGCAGATCACCGCCAGCAGTTGCAGCGGACGCAGGCGCTCGTTGTAGAACAGCCGGCCGCACACCACCATCGCCAGCGGCAGCAGGAAGTAGCCCAGCGACACCTCCAGCATCCGCCCCTGCAACGGCGCCCAGAGGAACAGCCCCCACTGCAGGCCGATCAGCAACGCCGCCAGCGGCAGCGCCGCCAGCAACAGCGGCTCGCGCCGCAACCGCACGAGCACCCCGCCAAGGGTGGCCCACTGGCGACTCAGCGCCACCAGCAGCAACACCGCCGGAATCGACCAGAGCACGCGCTGGGCGAACACCTGCACACCATCCAGCGGCGCCAGCTCGCGCACGTAGCCCGGCATCAGCGCAAACAGCACCGACGCCACCAGGGACAGGGCGACTCCGCGCCCGGACAGCCTCACCGGCACACCGTGACGGCTGGGTAGAAGAACGAAGAAGACATGGCAGGCCTCTGATTGCAGCCGGCGAAAATACCCGCTCGTCACCAACAGAGGAAGCTTACCCACGCACGTGCGGACCCGCTGGGACCAACCCGGCATCCACGGGCCTGAAAGCGGCACCTGCCTACCAGGCTCCCGCTTCGGTAATCCAGTCGGCCGAAGCAGGGCGGTGGGCTGAAGCCCCCCTACGGCCGCCCACTCTCACCTCACCGGCTTCGCGAGCAGAGCGCGCTCCAACGGGAAGCGAGCGCCCATAAAAAAGCCCGGCCATGGGCCGGGCGGAGTGTGTGCGTCGGGATCACGCACGGAGCAATCGGGTGAAGCCGGTCAGGCGACCTTGACCAGTTGCGCACGGGCCTGGGCGATGCCCTTCTCCTGGAACTCGGCGCCCATGTTCAGGCCCTCGGCATGGATGAAGGTGACGTCATGGATGCCGATGAACGCCAGCGCCTGGCGCAGGTAGGGCTCCTGGTGGTCCAGCGGGCCACCGGCGTATACGCCGCCACGGGCGGTGAGGACGAAGGCGCGCTTGCCGCTGAGCAGGCCCTGGGGGCCGGTCTCGGTGTACTTGAAGGTCACCCCGGCGCGCAGCACATGGTCCAGCCAGGCCTTGAGGGTGCTGGGGATGCCGAAGTTGTACATCGGCGCTGCCAGCACCAGCACGTCGGCCGCCAGCAGTTCCTCGGTAAGTCGGTTGGAGCGGGCCAGGGCCGCGCGCTCGGCATCGTTCTGCTGGTCAGCCGGCTTCATCCAGCCGCCCAGCAGGTCGCTGTCCAGATGCGGCACGCTTTCCTGGGCCAGGTCGCGCACCACCACCTCGTCGGCCGGGTGGGCGGCCTTCCATTGGGCGATGAACTCGGCGGTCAGTTGGCGGGAGATGGAACCCTGTTGGCGGGCGCTGCTTTCGACGATGAGGACACGGGACATGCTGGCTGCTCCATCAAGAACGGTTGCGATTCGATGGAGCGCAGCTTAGGAGGACACAATTCGATAAAAAAGCGAAAAAATCCGCTACTAAATATCGATGTTTTTAATTTATAAAGGCCTCCTGATCGACCAGGAGGCGGCGCAATCAAACCGGCTTGCAGGTCAGCCCGACGCGCAGGCGGATGATGCTGCGGTTGAACTTGGCGGTCAGCGAGACGCTCTCCCCCGGTGCGATCACCGAGCGGCGCACCCGAGGGGTTTCCGGGCCGTTGACGAAGCGCGCGGTGCATTCGGCACGGGTCCCGCCCAGGTTGTAGACCGTGATGGCGCCCATGTTGTGGTCGATGTCATTGGTCTGGTAGGAAATCTCGGCACCGTTGTACTGCTTCTCCACCTCGATGGGGTAGGCCAGGGCGACGCCGGGCAGGCAGGCCAGCAGGGTACAGAGCATTGTTGTTTTCATCGGGGGTCTCCGCTGCGGTGGGCCGCCAGATTACAGGAGAGCGCCGATCCAGGTCATCGGCGCCGGTCAACGTGAGGAGCCAGCCATGAAAGCGCCCCGGGTCACCCTGGACCAATGGAGAACCCTGCAGGCCGTGGTGGACCACGGCGGCTTCGCCCAGGCGGCGGAGGCCACCCACCGCTCCCAGTCCTCGGTGAGCTACACCATCGCGCGCATGCAGGAACAGCTCGGCGTGCCGCTGCTGCGCATCGACGGGCGCAAGGCGGTGCTCACCGAAGCCGGCGAGGTGCTGCTGCGCCGCTCCCGCCACCTGGTCAAGGCCGCCAGCCAGCTGGAGGAACTGGCCCACCACATGGAACAGGGCTGGGAGGCCGAGGTGCGCCTGGTGGTAGACGCCGCCTACCCCACCGCCCGCCTGCTGCGTGCACTGGCCGCGTTCATGCCGCAGAGCCGCGGCTGCCGGGTGCGCCTGCGCGAGGAGGTGCTGTCCGGCGTGGAGGAGGTGCTGCTGGAGGGCACCGCCGACCTGGCCATCACCAGCCTCACCGTGGCCGGCTACCTGGGCACCGAACTGTGCAACGTGGAGTTCGTCGCCGTGGCCCACCCCGACCACCCGCTGCACCGCCTCAACCGCACCCTCAGCTTCCAGGACCTGGAAAGCCAGCTGCAGGTGGTGATCCGCGACTCCGGCCGCACCCAGCCCCGCGACGTCGGCTGGCTGGGCGCCGAACAGCGCTGGACGGTGGGCAGCCTGCCCACCGCCGCCAACTTCGTCAGCAACGGCCTGGGCTTCGCCTGGCTGCCGCGCCACATCATCGAACGGGAGCTGGCCGACGGCCTGCTCAAGCCGTTGCCGCTGGACCAGGGCGCCACCCGGCACCCGAACTTCTTCCTCTACGCAAGCAAGGAGAAGGCCCTGGGACCGGCCTCGCAGATCCTCGTCGAGCTGATCAAGACCTTCGACTCGACGCCCCTCAACGCCCCTTTCGCCGCGCCGATGCCCAGCGCCTGAGGAGCCCGCCATGCCCTGGTTCGACCATCACGGCTGTCGCCTGCACTACGAAATCCACGGCCAGGGCACCCCGGTGCTGCTGGTGCACGGCCTCGGCTCCAGCACCCTGGACTGGGAGTACCAGCTCCCCGCCCTCAGCGCCCGCCACCAGGTGGTGCTGATGGACGTGCGCGGCCACGGCCAGTCGGACAAGCCCCGCGAGCGCTACAGCATCGCCGGCTTCGCCGCCGACGCCGCCGCACTGATCGAGCACCTGGGCCTTGCCCCGGTGCACCTGGTGGGCATCAGCATGGGCGGGATGATCGGCTTCCAGCTCGGCGTCGACCGCCCCGAACTGCTGCGCAGCCTGACCATCGTCAACAGCGCACCGGAAGTGAAACCCCGCAGCCCGCGCGACTACCTGGAGGTGGCCAAGCGCTGGACCCTCTCGCGCCTGCTGGGGCTGGACACCATCGCCAAGGCCCTCGGCCGCCTGCTGTTCCCGCTGCCGGAGCAGGCCGAGCTGCGCGCCAAGGTGGAAGAACGCTGGCCACGCAACGACAAGCGCTCCTACCTCGCCGCCCTCGACGCCATCATCGGCTGGGGCGTGCGGGAACGCCTGGCCCGCATCACCTGTCCTACGCTGGTGGTGACGGCCGACCGGGACTACACCCCGGTAGCGCAAAAGGAGGCCTACGTCCGCGAATTGCCCGATGCCCGCCTGGTGGTGATCGAGCAATCCCGCCATGCCACCCCGCTGGATCAACCGCAACGCTTCAACACCACCCTCCTCGGCTTCCTCCACGAGGTCGAGCACAACAAGGAACGCCCCACATGCTGAAGAAACTCGCCCTCGCGGCCTGCACCCTGCTGTTCGCCTCCCACCTGCTGGCCGCCGGCAACCCCCACGTCACCCTCAACACTTCCGCCGGGGAGATCGAGCTGGAGCTGGACGAGGCCAAGGCGCCGATCACCGTGAAGAACTTCCTCGCCTACGTGGACGCGGGCTTCTACAACGGCACCGTGTTCCACCGGGTCATCCCCGGCTTCATGATCCAGGGCGGCGGCATGACCGCCGACATGCAGGACAAGTCCACCAATCCGCCGATCAAGAACGAAGCCGACAACGGCCTGCACAACGTGCGCGGCACCATCGCCATGGCCCGCACCCAGGCCACCGACTCGGCCACCAGCCAGTTCTTCATCAACCACCGCGACAACGCCGCGCTGGACCACGGTGCCCGTGGCTTCGGCTACGCGGTGTTCGGCAAGGTGGTGCGCGGCATGGACGTGGTCGACCAGATCGCCAACGTCCCCACCGGTCGCCGTGGCATGCACCAGGACGTGCCTGTGCAGCCGGTGGTGATCCTCTCCGCCAAGCGCTCCTGACCCCTTGCGGCCCGCCTCGGCGGGCCGCTGCACACGGGGCCGGCTCCCTGGAGCCGGCCCCGTTCCTCATTGAGGTTCCAGCATGTTCCGCCGCTTCGAACGCCTGATCGACGTCTTCCGACCGGCCCCTGACGACACCCCGCCACGCAGCGTGCTGCGCTTCTACCTGCACTACCTGCGCCAGGTCTGGCCGGTATTCGCCGCCCTGCTGGTGGTGGGGCTGATCGTGGCGCTGATCGAAGTGGCGATGTTCAGCTTCCTCGGACGCATCGTCGACCTGGCGCAGTCCACCCCGGCCGGCGAACTGTTCAGCGCCCACGGCCACGAGCTGCTGTGGATGGCGGTGGTGACGCTGCTGCTGCGCCCGCTGTTCAACGCCCTGCACGACCTGCTGGTGAACCAGAGCATCAACCCCAGCCTGACCAACCTGATCCGCTGGCAGAACCACCGCTACGTGCTCAAGCAGAGCCTCGGCTTCTTCCAGAACGACTTCGCCGGGCGCATCGCCCAGCGCATCATGCAGACCAGCAACTCCCTGCGTGATTCGGCGGTGCAGGCGGTGGACGCCCTCTGGCACGTGCTGATCTACGCCGTCAGCGCCCTGGTGCTGTTCGCCGAAGCCGACTGGCGCCTGATGATCCCGCTGCTGCTGTGGATCGCCGGCTACATCGCCGCACTCTGGTACTTCGTGCCCCGGGTCAAGCTGCGCGCGGTGGCCACCTCGGACTCGCGCTCGCGGCTGATGGGGCGCATCGTCGACGGCTACACCAACATCACCACTCTCAAGCTGTTCGCCCACACCAGCCTCGAGGAGCAGTACGCCCGCGAAGCCCTGAGCGAGCAGGTGCACCGCGTGCAGCAGACCAACCGCATGGTCACCGGCATGGACGTGGTCATCACCATCCTCTCCAGCGTGCTGATCGTCGGCACCACCGGCTTCGCCCTGTGGCTGTGGACCCAGGACATCATCACCGTCGGCGCCATCGCCCTGGCCACCAGCCTGGTCATTCGCATCAACAACATGTCCGGCTGGATCATGTGGGTGGTCAGCGGCATCTTCGAAAACATCGGCCAGGTGCAGGACGGCATCCAGACCATCGCCGTGCCGCGCCAGGTGGTGGACGCCCCCGACGCCCAGCCCCTGCAGGTGCAGCGTGGCGAGGTGCGCTTCGAGGCAGTGCGCTTCCACTACGGCAAGGGCAGCGGGGTGATCGAGCACCTGGACCTGCACGTGCGCCCCGGCGAGAAGATCGGCCTGGTGGGCCCTTCCGGCGCCGGCAAATCGACCCTGGTGAACCTGCTGCTGCGCCTCTACGACCTGGAAGGCGGGCGCATCCTCATCGATGGCCAGGACATCGCCCAGGTGACCCAGGACAGCCTGCGCGCGCAGATCGGCATGGTCACCCAGGACACCTCGCTGCTGCACCGCTCCATCCGCGAGAACCTGCTCTACGGCCGCCCGGACGCGGATGATGCGGCGCTCTGGGACGCGGTGAGCAAGGCCCGCGCCGACGGCTTCATCCCCCTGCTCAGCGACGCCGAAGGCCGCCACGGCCTGGACGCCCACGTTGGCGAGCGCGGCGTGAAGCTCTCCGGCGGCCAGCGCCAGCGCATCGCCATCGCCCGCGTGCTGCTCAAGGACGCACCGCTGCTGATCCTCGACGAGGCCACCTCGGCACTGGATTCGGAAGTGGAAGCGGCCATCCAGGAAAGCCTGGAGAGCCTGATGCGCGGCAAGACGGTGATTGCCATCGCCCACCGCCTCTCCACCATCGCCCGCATGGACCGCCTGGTGGTCCTCGACCAGGGCCGCGTGGTGGAAAGCGGCAGCCACGCCGAACTGCTCGCCCAGGGCGGCCTCTACGCCCGCCTGTGGCGCCACCAGACCGGCGGCTTCGTCGGCGTCGACTGAGCCGCCGGAGTTCCAACACCGCCAAACACCATGGGCTTCGCACAGCTCAGCCCATCCTACGGCCACAGGTACGGCCCGTAGGATGCGCTGAGGCCACGAAGCGCATCAGGCCACACCGCAACGGTCTGAGCCCACCGACACATCGGCCATGCCGCAACAGCCACAGGCTCAGCCCGTAGGATGTGCTGAGGCCACGAAGCGCATCAGGCCACACCGCAACGGTCTGAGCCCGCCGAGACATCGGCCATGCCGCAACGGCCACAGGCACAGCCCGTAGGATGCGCTGAGGCCACGAAGCGCATCGCGACGATCAATGCAACGGTCTGAGCCCGCCGCCACATCGGCCACACCGCAACGGTGGATCGCGCTCTTTCCATCCACCATTACCGCGCACGGCGGCCACCTGGGAATCGCGTCGACTATCAATCCCGATGATCTCGACTAGAAGAACCATCAATTTCCGCGATGAAAGGGGCGGTGGTCATATAGACCCCGTTCCCGGCACCCACCGAAGCCGCGCCACAGGCCCCGGGCTTCGGTCGGAGCGCCACCCACTGTTCGAGGAAAGACCGTCATGAAAATCGCAGCCGCCGTCACCGCCGTTCTCTCCAGCCTCGCCCCCACCGTGTTCGCCGCCGAAAGCCGCGATCCCGGCGCCGGCCTCCCGGTGGAGGAGTACCACTACGGGATGCAGGTCGACGTGAAGAAAGTGCTCTACCGCACCGACAACAGCAGCCGTGCCGGCGTGGTGCCGGTGGTGATGGTGTACGAGGACAGCCAGGGCGACGTGCACAAGATGCGCTACCTGGAATGGGGCGGCAGCACCCTCAGCAACGGCTGAGGCTCAGCCCTGGCGATAGGGCAACAGGCCCCGCGCCTCCTCGGCATAACGGAGGATCGCGGGGCGTTCCTGGGCCAGGAAGTCCGCCACTGCCGCGCGCAAGCCGGGGTGGCGCAACAGGTGCCAGGAGCGGGTCACGACCGGCTCGAAGCCCCGGATCAGCTTGTGTTCGCCTTGGGCGCCGGCGTCGAAACGCGACAGCCCGGCGCGGATCGCCCACTCGATGCCCTGGTAGAAACAGGTCTCGAAATGCAGGCGGTCGAACTCCGCCAGGCAGCCCCAGTAACGCCCGTACAGGGTGCTGCCATCCACCAGCGAGAAGGCCATGGCCACCGGCCGGCCGCCCTGCACCGCGAACACCACGCGGATGGCCTGGGGCATGCGCTCGGCCAGCAGGCTGAAGAATGCGCGCGTCAGGTAGGGCGTCTGCCCCCGCACTGCGTAGGTGTTGGCGTAGCAGGCATAGACGAAGTCCCAGTCCGCCTCCAGCAGCTCGTGCCCCTCGCGCCACTGGAACTCGATCCCCTGCCCCGCCACCTGCTCACGCTCCTTGCGCACCTGCTTGCGCTTGCGCGAGGCGAAGGCATCGAGAAAGTCCTGGAAGTCCCGGTAGCCCCGGTTGTGCCAGTGGTACTGGCAGCCCAGGCGCTCCAGCCAGTGCTCGCGCCCGCGCAGCACCGCGTCGGCGAAGTCATCGGTGAAATTCACATGCAGGCTCGACAGGTCTTCCGCGTCGAGGGCTTCGGTCACCCCCTCCAGCAACGCCGACGCCGCGCTGGCGTCCACCGCCAGCAGGCGCGCGCCGCCCACCGGGGAGAACGGCACGGCCCCCAGCAGCTTGGGGTAGTAGCCGATCCCGGCACGCTGGCAGGCATCGGCCCAGGACCAGTCGAACACGTACTCACCGTAGGAGTGCACCTTCACATAGGCCGGCATCGCCGCGCGCAGGTGGCCCTGGTCGTCCAGCAGCAGCCGGTGCGCCGGGTACCAGCCGGACTGTCCCCCCACACTGCCGCTGTCCTCCAGGGTCGAGAGGAAGGCATGGCGCAGGAAGGGCTGGTCATCGGGCAGCAGGGCGTCCCAGCGCTCGGGCGCCAGGTCGGAGAGTCGGGTGAGGGTCTGGATAGGCATGGCGAGCAGTCTGGCGCGGGGCGCAGTCGAAAAAAAGCCCGCCGTGGCGAAATTGCCGACGGCCCTGGTGCAGAGCGGGTGAAGCATTCGCGGCTGAAGCCGCTCCCACAGGGCGTCGCGCATGCGGTTCCGCCCGAGAAAATCCGCGCCATAAAAAAGCCCCGCCGAAGCGGGGCCCAAGAAGGAGCGGATGAACGGAGTTGCTTAGAACGCGTACTGCGCGCGGATGACGAAGCCGTCGCCGTCGTCGTCGCCCACGTTGTTGGTGATCTTGTCGGTAGCGGCACGGACATAGGTACCGCTGATCTTCACGGCTTCGTTGGCGTACCAGTTCACACCCAGGTTGTGCACCTTGGCCTTGGCGTCACCGACTTCGCGGGTGGCGCTGGCAGTGGTCACGTTGTTGTCGTCCACGCTGACGCTGTCGTAGCGGTAGAACAGTTCCCAGGCGCCGATCTGCTTGTTGTTCGGCTTGATCTTGTCGAACTTGCCGAGTTTGTAGTCGCGCGCTTCGCCGGTCAGGGTGTAGGCCGCCTGGACGTAGAAGCCATCGGCCTCGATGTCCTTGAAGGACGCGGAGTCGGCCTTCATCTTGCGCTTCATGTATTCGCCCTGCAGGGAGAACGGGCCGGTGGCCCAGGCTGCTTCCAGGCCCCAGGCGGTGTCGTCGTCATAGGAACCGGCAGGGCGGGTGTTGGCGCCACCGAAGACTACGCGGTTGCCGTTGGTGCCGGCATCGTTGCCACCCAGGGTTTCCACGCCACGCATGCCCAGGCGGCTGCGGAAGCGGGAGTCGATGGTGGAGTCGGAAACGTCACGGCGGGCAAAGTTGGCGCCGAAGTGCAGGACGTTGCCGGCTTCGGCCATCGGGGCGAAGACGCCGCGCAGGTTGACCTGCTTGTTGGCCTTGCCGTCGGTGTCGTTGTTGTCCTTGGAGAACACACCGCCGGACAGGTAGGCGTAGTTGCTGATGGTGGTCGACACCTGGGCGCCCATGCCGTTCTGGTGGCCGTTGGCCCAGTCGATGATGTCGTAGAAGGCGTTACGCTCCTGGGCGGTCACCCACTTGGAGCTGGTGGCTTTTTCCAGGCCGAACTCGGGGTCGAAACGACCGACCTTGATCACCACCGGGTTGAAGCCGGTGTAGGCGATGGAGGCTTCGTCGAAGTAGCCATCGTCGGAGCTGCCGGCGTTGTGGGAGAAGTCGTAGTTGATCTGGTAAGCCCAGTCGGTGTACGCCACACCGCCGATTTCCAGGAAGGCGCGACGGAAGTAGGCCGCGTCAGCGGAGTCGCCGTTCTTGGTGTAAATGCCGTCGAAGCTGCTGTAGTCAGCCTGCAGGCGACCACCGATCTTGAAGCTGAACGCCTTGTCGGTGGTGCCGACTTCCAGGCCGCCCTTGGTCTTGATAACGATGTCGGTGCCGTCGGTGGTCACGGTACCTGCGAAGGCCTGGGCGGAAATGGCCAGGGCGATGGCGCTGGCGGCAATACCGGCGAGGTGCTTACGGATCATCGAAGATTCCCCTAATTGGTCTTAGTGCTGGAAAAACACCCGAGCCCTCGGGGCTCGTTCGTGCTGGTGGGGAATGTTGGCGGGGGGTTATTTCAGCTCAGTTGCTTTTAGATAAATGTTTTATGACATCGGAACTTTTTAAGTTCGATGGGAAATAAGGCTCAAAGCCAGTACTCACGCGGGTTCCAGCCGGCCATCAAGCAGGGCGCACAGGTTCTTGGCGGCGGGAAAGATGACAGAACGGTGGCGAGGGTGCATCAGCCCCGGGAGCGGCGTTCGTCGGCCAGGCGCTGGGCCAGTACGTCCACTTTCCCCGGGGAAGCGTCAGGAAAATGCCGCACCACCTCTCGCGTCACCGCCAGCTGGCGGATGAAGCGCCGGCAATCGGCGCAGAACATCAGGTGACGACGCGCATCGAGGCGCGCCAGCAGCCCGAGGCGGCCGTCGAGGTAGTCGCTGGAGCAGGCCACCAGCGCTCGGCAGTTCAGCATTGGCCCGTCTCCTCGTAGTGCTCCAGGGTGGCGAAGACCTTCAGGCGCGCGCGGTGCAGCAGCACGCGCATATTGGAGAGCGAAACGTCCAGGAGATTACAGATCGCCTCCGGCGCCAGCCCTTCGCGCTCGTGCAGCAGCAACACACTGCGTTGCAGGTCGGACAGGCTCAGTAGGGTCTTTTCCAGGCACTGGCGCAGCTCGTCGGCCTGCAGCAGGGCTTCCGGCGAGTCCTCATGCCAGGCGCTGGGTGGGCGCAGCCAATGGCCGTCAGGGGCGAAGCGGGCGTCATCAATGCTGCCATGGGGCGCTGGCAGGTCGTCCAGCAGCACCTCCCGCCGGGCCTGGCTGGCGCGGGTACGGGCGGTGTTGGCGGCGATGGTGAGCAGCCAGGTCTTGAGGCTGGAGCGGCCTTCGAAACCGTCGAGCGCGCGCACGGCGGCCAGCCAGGCGTCCTGGACCACTTCTTCGACATGGCGGGGGCCGGCGATGGCGTAGGCCACCGCGCGCATCGCGCCCTGGTGGGCGGCGATGAGCTGGCGGAACGCCGAAGGCTCCCCCGCACGCAGGCGGGGCAGCAGTTCGGCGTCCGCAGGGAGGGGCATCAGCGCTTGCGCAGGATCACGCTGCCGATGGAGTAACCGGCGCCGAAGGAGCTGAGCACGCCGAGGCTGCCGCTGGGCAGGTCGTCCTGGTGCTTGTGGAAGGCGATGACCGAACCGGCGGAGCTGGTGTTGGCGTAGGTGTCGAGGATCACCGGCGCTTCCTGGGGCTCGGCGTCACGGCCCAGCAGCTTGCGGGCGATCAGCAGGTTCATGTTCAGGTTGGCCTGGTGCAGCCAGAAGCGCTTCACCTGGGTGACGTCGATGTCGTTCTCCTGCAGGTGCGCGGCGATCAGCTCGGCCACCATCGGGCAGACGTCCTTGAACACCTTGCGGCCTTCCTGCACGAACAGCTTGTCGCGGGCGCCGATGCCCTCTTCCGCCGCGCGGTTGAGGAAGCCGAAGTTGTTGCGGATGTTGTTGGAGAACTGGGTCAGCAGCTTGGTGCCGACGACTTCGAACTGGTGCTTGGAGGTGGCCTTGTCGGCACGCTCCAGGATCACGGCGGTGGCGGCGTCGCCGAAGATGAAGTGGCTGTCGCGGTCACGGAAGTTCAGGTGGCCGGTGCAGATCTCCGGGTTGACCATGAGGATGGCGCGGGCCTGGCCGGTCTGGATCGCGGTCACGGCCGCCTGGATGCCGAAGGTGGCGGAGGAGCAGGCGACGTTCATGTCGTAGCCGTAGCCCTGGATCCCCAGGGCGGCCTGGACCTCGATGGCCACTGCCGGGTAGGCGCGCTGCAGGTTGGAGCAAGCGACGATCACGCCGTCGATGTCGGCAGCGGTACGGCCGGCACGCTCCAGGGCCTCGCGGGCCGCGCCCACGGCCATCTCGCAGAGGATGCCCCACTCGTCGTTGGAGCGTTCGGGGATGCGCGGCACCATGCGCTGCGGATCGAGGATGCCGGCCTTGTCCACCACGAAGCGGCTCTTGATGCCCGAGGCCTTCTCGATGAACGCCACGCTGGACTCGGCCAGCGCTTCCACCTCGCCGCGCTCGATGGCAGCGGCGTTATCGGCGTTGAAGGCCTGCACGTAGGCGTTGAAGGACGCCACGAGTTCTTCGTTGGAGATGCTGTTGGACGGGGTGTAAAGGCCGGTGCCACTGATCACGACGTTGTGCACGGTCGATCCTCTCGTTGCGGGGCTGTGACGGGCACAGCCGGTTAGGCAGTTGGTTCGCCGGCCGACAGGGCGCGCCCGGCGTCTGAAATTGGGCCATCTCCGGGCAGCGGGATGGTGGGTAGAACGGGTTGGCAAGTCATCCGTGCCCCGGACTGGACACGGCCCACGCAGGATAACGGGCGAGGCGCTTGCTGGCGGCGAAGTTTGCCACAGCACGGGCCCTTCTGGCGCCTGCCGGAGCGCAACGGCAGACCACCGGGCATTTCGGTAGCCTCGCCACAATCAGAAAAAACCAATCAATTCATAAACAAGCGCTCACATGCAACCGATCCGACTGGCAGGCACACTCCCCGACCACTGCTGCCTGCGTCGAGTCGAGAAGCGGGCACGCAGACGAGGAGCAGCGCGCATTCACGCGACTGCGTCAACACAAGCCGAACAGGAACTTTCGACATGGAAGTAAAAAACGATAACCCCTATCAATCCCCAGAAGCGGAACTCCAAGCAGGAGAAATCGCTCACGAAACGGCCAACCCGCTATACCGGATCAGCGCTGTCGGCTGGGCCACTCTTTTCGGCACACCACTGGCCGGAGCCTGGATCGTGATGCACAACCTCCAACTACGAGGAAAGGCCAACAAAGGGGCGTTGGTATGGACAGGCTCGATCATCCAACTGCTACTCATGTGCGGACTGCTCTGGCTCCTGCCGGAAAGCGTTCCGGCGCTGCCGTTCACCGTCGTTCAGGTCGTAACGATGCTCATGTTCGCCAACGTCTTGCTGGAGGACGACATCAACCAGCACGTCGAGGAAAACGGAGCCTTCCTGTCCAACTGGCAAGCGGTAGGCGTCGGCGTGGTGTTCATGCTCGGCGTTTATGCACTGGTGTACCTAGGCGCCTTGATCTAGACGGCTCAACTGCCCTCGCAGCGCGAGGGCGGCAGGCCTTACAGATGGCGGCTGATGCGCGCCTGGAGCGCTTCCAGCACGGCGGGGTCGGCCTTCTGGCTGGCGTGGATGCCCAGGCCTTCACCCTCGTAGCGGGGAATGATGTGGAAGTGCAGGTGGAACACGGTCTGCCCGGCCGGGGCGCCGTTGAACTGGGCCACCTGGACACCGGCCGGCTTCAGCTCCTCGGTGATTACGCGGGACAGCCGCTGCACCACGGCCATGACCTTGGCCAGCGCCTCCGGGTCCACGTCCAGCAGGTTGCGTGCCGCCGAGCGCTTGGGGATCACCAGGGCATGGCCGTAGGACTGCGGGAACAGGTCGAGGAAGGCGAGCACGTCGTCGTCTTCGTAGAGCCTGTAGCACGGGGCATCGCCCCGGATGATCTGGGCAAAGATGTTCTGCGGATCGTAGGTACCGTGAAGGCTCATCGTGGCGCTCCATATGCCGACTGGTCAGCCGCGCACCTTACCCGCTGCGGCGCCGGAGTTGAACCCCCGGCGCCGCGCTGGCGTCACCCCGTGCGCTCCAGCACCACCACCCGGTTGCGCCCCTGGGACTTGGCCCGGTAGAGCGCCTGGTCCGCTGCGCGGATCCAGTCCTCCACCGACGCCATGCGCCCGTCGAAGACGGCCAGGCCAATGCTCAGCCCCACATCGCCTTCCTCGCGGGCGATCTTCTCGCGCAGGCGCTCCAGCAGCACCCGGGCGCCCTCCTCCTGGGTCATCGGCAGCAGCACGCAGAACTCGTCGCCGCCATAGCGCCCGCACAGGTCGGTGTCCCGCAGGGTCTCGCGCAAGCCCCGGCCCAGGCGCTCCAGCAACTCGTCGCCAGCCAGGTGGCCACGGGTGTCGTTGACAGCCTTGAAGTGATCCAGGTCCACCAGCGCCAGGCAGGCGGGCTGGCCACCCCGTTGGCAGCGGAGGAATTCCTGCTGGGCCTGCTCGGTCCAGTGGCGGCGGTTGTAGAGGCCGGTGAGGCTGTCGGTCTGGCTCAGGGTGCGCAGCGCCTTGCGGCTGCGCGCCACGCTCTGGGCCAGGTCATAGAGGGTGGCGCCGATCACCAGGGGGTGCAGCAGCATCATCGGCAGGCACAGCAGCAGGTGCTGCAGGGTGATGGGACTGTGGAAGGTGAAGCCGAACACCAGGATGCCCGCCCCCACGCCGGCCAGCTGTGCCAGCAGGCCCTGGGCCACGAAGCGGATGCCGCCGGCGGCGACGTTGTTCGCCTGCAACATGGCGAAGGCCACGCAGGTGGCAAGCGGGCTGAAGCCGGCGGTGGCGATCCAGAAAGTGCCGGCGAAGGAGTCGAACAGGATGTGCCGGCGCTCGTTGCGCACCGGGTCCTGGTAGCTCCGGCTCAACGCCAGGGCCACCCAGGGCCAGACGAAGGAGAACAGCGCCAGCAGCACCCAGACCCACGCCGGTCGGTGCAACTCCCACAGCGGCAGGGCAAGGCACAAGGCGCCAACGGGCAGCCCCAGGGCACGAGGCAACAGGGCCCGCCAGACGAAGCGGCTGTGCCCGTGCTTGCCGGAAGGCACTGCCGGGACGGTACTGCTGCCGTTCTGCCTGGCCATGGTCGTTCACTCTCGGGAGTCCTGCCGGGCTGTATAGCACGGCGCCACCACCCTCACCACGTAGCTCGCCGCCCCGTAGCCCGGGCTTCAGCCCGGGGAGCCACCGTGCAGGGCATCCAGCACCTGCTTCACCCGCGCCTCCAGCGGGCCGGTGAGTACCTGGAAGGGCCAGCCGCGACGTTGGAGTTCCGCGCGGTACCAGGCCTGCTGGCGACGGCGGAAGGTTTCGTCCTGGCGGGTACCGTCCTGCACGAAGGGGAAGTCGTCGGCGCAGAGGAAGGTGTGCGCATAGGGGCGTTCGGCCAGGGTGGCCAGCTCGGCCTCGGCGCGGCCGAACATCGCCTGGCTGTAGAACAGCGTGGTCAGCGCGGAGGTGTCGCAGACCAGGTAGCGCCCGGCCGTGAGTGCCGCCCGGTCTTCCCGCGCCACCTGGGTGCGGCCGATGTGCAGCAGGTCGTCGTACTCCAGCTGGCCGTCCTTCGCCACCCAGTGCTCGCGGCCGAATTCGGCCACGCAAGGCGCGTCGAGCGCGGCGGCCAGGGCGATGGCGAGGCTGCTCTTGCCTGTGGATTCACCGCCGAGCAGGACGATCCGTTCGACGAAGTCGGCGTGCACCTCGGGGGCGAGGAAGTCCCGTAACCCGTGCGGGTCGGCCCGCAGGCGGGTGCCGGAGACGGGCACGGCGAGACGCTGCGGGTCGACGCAGACGTGCCGCACCGGGTGCCCGAAGACACCCGCCAGGTGCGCGGCGAACCCCTCGCCATAGCACTCGCTGGTGAACACCGCGTCCACCGTGGTGCCGAACACCGCCTGGCAGAACTCGGCGACGAACTGGCGCGGCTCGAACTCGGGGGCGTCGTTGTGGGGCAGGTCGGGCAGGCGCTTGCCCTCCTCCCGCAAGGCCTGGATGCGGGCCGGGGTGACCACCTCGGCCTGCAACTCCGGGAAGCGCAGGCGCAGCCAGCGCTCACGGCGCCCGGCCTCGCAACCTGGCAGCTCGGGGAGGGACCAGCAGAGCAGCAACAGCCGCTCGCATTGCCCCTGGGCCGCGCGGATCAGTCGCTCATGGCCCAGGTGCAGCGGCGAGAACTTGCCCACCACCAGGCCGGTGCGAAAGGCCGTGTTCATCTCAGGCCGGTTCCTGCCCGGCCAGGGGCGCGGCGGCCTCGCGCAGCTCACGGCGCCAGCGGTACAGGCCGTACCAGGCGTTGCACCAGAACAGCGTGTAGAGCCCGGCGGTGAGGTACAGCTCGCGGGAGGCGTAGAGCGGCACCGCCAGGGTGTTCACCAGCAGCCAGGCGTACCAGTTCTCCAGGCGCCGGCGCATCAGCAGCAGCTGCGCCAGCACGCTGAAGGTCAGCACCAGGGAATCCACCAGCGGTGCGTAGGCGTCGGTGAAGTGGTGCAGCAGCGCCCCATAGGCCAGCGCCACCGCCACCGCCAGGGCCGCCATCCAAGCCAACGTGCCTGGCGCGGTGCGGCTCACCGGTAGCTGGGTGCCGGCGTTGCCACGCAACCAGGCCCACCAGCCCAGGGCGCTGGTGACGATGAAGAAGCCCTGCAGGGTGACGTCGGCATACAGCTGGGATTCGAAGAACAACCAGCCGAACAGCACGCAGCCGAGGATGCCGCTGGACCAGGTGTGCACGCTGTTGCGCGCGGCCAGCAGCACGGCGATCAGATTCACCAGGTCGGCGACGAGTTCGAGGGTGGAAGGCATGGGGTCGTCCCTGTGGGGTGATGCTGTTCCAGTGGCTCCCCGCGTTCGCGAGGATGACGTGTGCGGGGCGGGTCTTTCGTGAACGTCATTCCCGCGAACGCAGGAACCCGGCAGACGGTGGTTCAGCCGAAGCGCTTGACCGCGTCCAGCCAGTCGCGCTCCAGGCGCCCCTGCTCCGGGTCGAGCCCCAGGGCCAGCATCGCCTCGCGGTGCGCATCGATCTCGCGGACCATCTGGCTGAGGTCGGAGGTGTTGCCGTCCAGCTGGTGCATCTGGGTCACGCCCAGGTGGTAGAAGCGCAGCAGCTTCATCGCCGCCGGGTCGTTCACGGCGACGCCGGCCTTGACCCGGTGCATCAGGTTGGTGACGCGCATCAGGCTGCGCTTGAGCCCCCAGCCATAGACCGCCGGCGCCATGAACGGGCGCGGCCAGAGCTGCAGGCGCACCAGGGCCACGGTCACCGCCAGCCCGGCCAGCACGCCGGCCAGGTTCCAGCGGAAGTTGTCGCCACCGGGGGTGCCGAACAGCTGCACGCTGGCGGTGGCGAACAGCATGGCCAGGGCGATGAACAGCACGGCGATGCCGATGGCGATGCGCCGGGTCTTCTCGCGGTACAGCTCGGGGCTCATTGGGCGGATTTCGAACATGGGATCGCCTGCAGACAAGGATTGGATAAAAACAGTTCTAAGGCTGGAATCTGCGCGGCGACTTGATGGGATACGCGAGCGCTTTTAGAGATGTACTCAAGTTCTGGCCAAATGCCTCAATGTCCTTAGCGGATAACTTAAGTGCGATTCGCCACTGCTGTCCTTCGACGTTCTCGACAACCACGCCTCTGTCACGGTGCAAGAACCAGCCGCTCTGATCATAAATTGCTACCGATGCGATTTCCTTGAGAAGGATTTTTTCTTCCCATACTGGCTGGCTATCACGAAGTACTTTCAGATGGAGTGCATTCTTCCGGAAAAGGACCTCGGGATCACCTGTGCTCAAAGGGTCCACTTTACGGCCGAACCAGGTAACCACTAATCCTATAAACAGAATCACGACCGCCAGTGGATACATACCCTCCGCCTCAGGGCGGAGCAACAACAACACACAGAGGCCACCGGAACCTGTCAAAAATGTAGCCAGCCAGCTCGATCCGGTGCTACGTGGATATCGATACACACGGTCCAGCAATTCACGCTCAATGCGGAAAGTCATATTCCGTCCTTGGTTAATGTGAAAGGGGTTCCATGCCAAGGCAAAACGCTACGCAGGCGAAACTTACACAGCGCTTGCGCCACACATTGCAGCCTTACCTTAGCGAGGTCTTTGCCAGTCGTTAAGGAGTTCACCTACACCGACGAAGGCGCCGTATTTTAAGCACTTCACAACACGGCCGAAGGAAACCCAACTCATGTGGCGGATAGCATGCTGGTCAGCCGCAGGCTATCCACGCTGTAGAACTCTTCCCTGGCTAATCAGCCAAAGTGAAAGTCTTAGAGCCCTCAACCCTCCACCTGGGTCCACTGCTTGTTGAGACGCTTGTCGGAGACCGGCATCTTCGTCCCCAGCTGCTGGGCGAAGAGGGACACGCGGTACTCCTCCAGCATCCAGCGGTACAGCACCAGCTCGGGGTCGCGCTTGCCTTCCTGGGCATGCTTGGCCAGGCGCGCCTGGTACTGCTCCCAGTAGCCGGCCAGCTCGCCGGACCAGACGCGGTCGCGCTGCAGCTGGGCGCCGATCTTGTCGAAGCGCTGCTCGATGGCCTTGAGGTAGCGCGGCACTTCCTTCAGCCACTCGGCCGGGGTCTCGCGGACGAAACCGGGGTACACCAGGTTGCCCAGCTGCGCCTTGATGTCGTTGAGCGCCACCGCCTGGGCCAGGTCGATGCGGCCCTTGAAGCGCTTCTGCAGGCCATGCCAGAGCTTGAGGATGTCCAGGGTCAGGCGGGCCAGGCGTTCGGCGTGCTCGGCCCAGGCGCCGCGCTTCTTCTCCGCCAGCGAGGCCAGGGCCGCGCCGTCGCGGGGCAGGCTGGCTTCGCCGTCGAGGATGCAGCTGTCGAGGCTGGCCAGGAGGATGTCCTCCACCAGCGCGTCGACCCGGCCCATGTCGCGGTACAGCAGGCCCAGCTCGGTCAGGCCCGGCAGCTTGCCGCGCAGGTACTTGGCCGGCTCGGCCAGTTGTTGCAGCAGCAGGCGCTGCAGGGCGCGGCGGTGCTGCCAGTCGGCCTCGGCCTGGGTGGGGAAGCGGCTTTCCTTGACGCTGCCGCCCTCCTCCACCAGCGCCGGGTAGACGGTCATGGACAGGCCGGCGACCTTCTGCTGGGTCTTCTCCGCCACCTGGGCGAAGCCCTTGGCTTCCACCGGGCGCTGCTCGCCCTGCTTCTGCGGGATGGCCAGGGCGGCCTGGCTGGCCTCGGCGAAGCGCGCGGTCAGCTCGGCCAGGTCGCGGCCTTCGCCGAGGAACTTGCCCCGCGCGTCCACTACCTCGATGTTCATCTTCAGGTGGTGCTCCAGCAGGCCGGCGGCTTCCGCCCAGGCCTCCTCGGGCACGCGAGCGCCGGTCATGCGCTGCAGTTCGCGGCCCAGCGCCTCGGGCAGCGAACCCTGGGCGAAGGCCAGCTTGGCCAGCGCGGCCTTCACGAAATCCGGCACCGGCACGAAGTTCTTGCGGATGGCCTTGGGTAGGTTGCGCACCAGGGCCACGCACTTGGCTTCCAGCAGGCCGGGCACCAGCCAATCGAGGCGCTCGGCGGGCAGCTGCGGCAACAGGGGCGCGGGCACCCGCAGGGTCACGCCGTCACGGGCGTGGCCGGGTTCGAAGTGGTAGTCCAGCGGCAGTTGCAGCTCGCCGATGCGCAGGGTGTCCGGGTACTGCGCGGCGGTGACTTCGCTGGCTTCGCGGGCCAGCACGTCCTCCTCGCGCATGATCAGCAGCTCGGGGTTCTTCGCCCGCTCGCGCTCGTACCACTTCTCGAAGCTGGCGGTCTGGTAGATGTCCTCGGGCAGGCGCGCGGCGTAGTAGCCGAAGAGGGTTTCCTCGTCGGCGAGGATGTCGCGGCGGCGGGCCTTGGCCTCCAGCTCGTCGAGCCGTTCCAGCAACTGGCGGTTGGCAGCCAGGCACTTGGCGCGGCTGTGGATCTCGCCCCGCACCAGGCCCTCGCGGATGAACAGTTCGCGCGCCACCGGCGGGTCGATGGGGCCGTAGTGCACCGGGCGGCGGCCGACCACGATCAGCCCGTAGAGGGTGACCTGCTCGTAGGCCACGACCTGGCCACGGCGCTTCTCCCAGTGCGGCTCCAGGTGGTTCTTCTTCACCAGGTGGCCAGCCAGGGGTTCCAGCCAGTCGGGGTCGATCTTGGCGACCATGCGCGCGAACAGCTTGGTGGTCTCCACCAGCTCGGCGGCCATGATCCACTGCGGGCGCTTCCTGGCGATCACGGTGGAGGGGTGGATCCAGAAACGCCGCTGGCGGGCGCCGAGGTAGTCGCCGTCCTCGCTCTTCTGGCCGATCTGGCTGAGCAGGCCGGAGAGCAGCGCCTTGTGCACGCGCGGGTAGTCCGCCGGCTCCTTGTTGAGGGTCAGCTTGAGTTCGCGGCAGATCAGCGTCAGCTGGCGGTGGGCATCGCGCCACTCGCGCAGGCGCATGTAGTTGAGGAAATTCTTGCGGCACCAGGTGCGCAGGGCGTTGGAGCCCAGCGCCTGGCGCTGCTCCTCGAAGCCGCGCCAGAGGTTGACCAGCGCGGCGAAGTCGGAATCGGCGTCCTTCCACTGCGCGTGGGCCTGGTCGGCGGCCTGCTGGCGATCCATCGGCCGTTCGCGCGGGTCCTGCACCGAGAGCGCGCTGGTGATCAGCAGCACCTCGTCGAGGCTGCCCTGGTGGGCGGCCTCCAGCAGCATGCGGCCCAGGCGCGGGTCCACCGGCAGGCGTGCCAGCTGGCGGCCCAGGGGCGTGAGCTGGCCCTCGCGGTTCACTGCCGAGAGTTCCTGCAGCAGGGTGAAGCCGTCGCTCACCGCCTTGCCGTCCGGCGGTTCGATGAAGGGGAAGTCGGCGATGTCGCCCAGGCGCAGGTGGAGCATCTGCAGGATCACCGCCGCCAGGTTGGTGCGCAGGATCTCCGGGTCGGTGAACTCGGGGCGGCCGAGGAAGTCCTCCTCGCTGTACAGGCGCACGCAGATGCCCGGTTCGACCCGGCCGCAACGGCCCTTGCGCTGGTTGGCGCTGGCCTGGGACACGGCCTCGATGGGCAGGCGCTGGACCTTGGCGCGGTAGCTGTAGCGGCTGATGCGCGCGGTGCCGCTGTCGATCACGTAGCGGATGCCGGGCACCGTCAGCGAGGTTTCGGCGACGTTGGTGGCGAGCACGATCTTGCGGCCCGGCATGGGCGCGAAGATCTTCTGCTGCTCGGCCGGGGTCAGCCGTGCATAGAGCGGCAGCACCTCGGTGTGACGCAGGTTGGCCTTGCGCAACACCTCGGCGGCGTCGCGGATCTCACGCTCGCCGGGGAGGAACACCAGCACGTCGCCCGGGCGCTTGCCTTCGGCGCGCTCGTGGTCGGCGATCTCGTCCAGGGCGCGGAGGATGCCCTGGTCCACCGACAGGTCGTCGAACAGCGGCTCACCGTTCTCGTCCACCTCGGCGGCCAGGGGCCGGTACCAGGTGTCCACCGGGTAGGTGCGGCCGGAGACTTCGACGATGGGCGCATCGCCGAAGTGCTTGGAAAAGCGCTCCAGGTCGATGGTCGCCGACGTGATGATCAGCTTCAGGTCCGGGCGGCGCGGCAGCAGGGTCTTCAGGTAGCCCAGGAGGAAGTCGATGTTGAGGCTCCGCTCGTGGGCCTCGTCGACGATGATCGTGTCGTAGCGCTCGAGCAGGCGGTCGTGCTGGGTCTCGGCCAGCAGGATGCCGTCGGTCATCAGCTTGATCAGACTGCGCTCGTTGGACTGGTCCTCGAAGCGCACCTGGTAGCCCACCAGTTCCCCCAGGGGCGTTCCGATCTCCTCGGCCACGCGGGTCGCCACGCTGCGCGCGGCCAGCCGGCGCGGCTGGGTGTGGCCGATCAGGCCATGGGTGCCGCGGCCGATCTCCAGGCAGATCTTCGGCAGCTGGGTGGTCTTGCCCGAGCCGGTCTCGCCGGCGATCACCAGCACCTGGTGCTTCTCCAGGGCGGCCTTGATCTCGTCGCGTTTGGCGGCGATGGGCAGGGCGTCGTCGTAGCGCATGCGCGGCACGCTGGCGCGACGGGCCTCGACCTTGGCGCAGGAAGCCTGGAAGCGTTCCAGCCACTGGGCGAGCTTCGCCTCGTCCGGCTTCTTGTGCAGCTCGTGGAGCTGGCGGCGCAGGCGATGGCGGTCGGCGATCAGGGCGTGGTCGAGGTTCTTGTGCAGGGAGGCGATGTCGGTCATCAGGCGCTGGGCAATCGTGGCAAAGGCGCGATTGTCGCAGATTCCGCCCCCGCACCGCATCGGGAAGCGCCCGCGCGCCGATGGCTCGGCGGCGCGGGGTGGAGCGGGTCAGCGGGTGGCGGTGATCGGCAGGGTGCGCAGCTCGGCCGGTACGGTGCGCAGGGCCAGGTCCTGGGCCTGCAGGGAATTCCAGGCGAAGCCCTGCAGGGCGCTGCTGCTGTCGTGGTCCAGGCGCGCGGCCTGCTCGGACGACGGTGCCGGCGGCTGCACGCCGTAGATCAGCGAATAGAACACCGAGGCGGTCAGGTAGCTGCCGCTGTAGCTCGGGTGGCTGCCGTCCTCGATGAACAGGTGCGGTTGCGGGGTGGCCGCCAGGGCCTGCTTCCAGGCCTGCCCGACCGGAGCCAGCAGCGCGTGGGTCTCGTTGGCCAGGCCGGTGTAGACGGCATCGAGCTGCGCCTGCATGGCCGGGTTCGCCTGGCGCGCCCAGGTCAGGTAGAGGATCGGCTGGGCGCCGGCCTTGCGTGCCTCGGCGGCCATCAGGCGCACGTACTTGCGGGTCTTCTCGGGGTTGTCCACCGGCATGGTGCTGAAGTCCTGGATCACCACGTAGTCCCAGTGCTGGCTGGCCAGCACCTGCTGCACCACGCCGCGGTTCCAGTGGGCCTCCAGGCTGGCGCCGCCGAAGGTGACGTCGCGTACCGCCAGCGGGCGCGGCTGGGCGGCGTCGAGCGACATCTGCCGGACCATGGTCGGCAGGTCGTTGAAGAAGGTGTAGCTGTTGCCCACGAACAGCACGCTGAGCGGGCGGCCCATCACGGCCTGCGGCGAGGCGGAGCCGATCAGCGGTTTCGCGGACGGGCTTTCAGCGGCCACGCTCGGGCCGACGACGACAACTCCCAGCATCCAGGCCAGGAGGATTCGACGCACGTTCATACGCATGGAGGTCACCCAGGAAGCGCAACGGTGCGGGCCACGGCCCGCGGACCGGCGCAGGTTATGCGAATCCACCGCCGTCGCAATGCTGGCAGCGGGCGGGGGTGACGGGAGGTCATACCGTTCGGTAGAGCTGGCGAAGCGGCTGGAGGCACAGGGCGCTCCCGGGCTGAAGCCCGGGCTACACCTGCCGGGGTGACGTCATCGGGCGAGGAAAAGAAAAAGCCCCGCAGGTGCGGGGCTCGTTCATGCCGGGACGGATCAGCCCTTGAGCTTCTTCAGTTCCTGGTCACGCAGTTCACGGCGCAGGATCTTGCCGACGTTGGTGGTCGGCAGGCTGTCGCGGAACTCGACGGAGCGCGGGACCTTGTAGCCGGTGACGTTGGCGCGCATGTGCTGCATCACCTCGTCCTTGGTCAGGCTGGCACCCGGCTTGACCACCACGAAGACCTTGATCGCCTCGCCGGACTTCTCGTCCGGGATGCCGATCGCAGCGCATTGCAGCACGCCCGGCAGGGTGGCGAGTACGTCTTCCAGCTCGTTCGGGTACACGTTGAAGCCGGAGACCAGGATCATGTCCTTCTTGCGGTCGACGATGCGCATGTAGCCGTCTTCCTGGATCAGGCCGATGTCGCCGGTCTTCAGCCAGCCGTCCGCCGAGAGGATCTCGTCGGTGGCGTCCTGGCGCTGCCAGTAGCCCTTCATCACCTGCGGGCCCTTGACGCACAGCTCGCCGATGGCGCCGATGGCGAGGTCGTTGCCCTCGTCGTCCACCACCTTGCACTGGGTCGAGGGGACCGGGATGCCGATGGTGCCGATCTGGATGCTCTGGAATGGGTTCACCGACACCACGGGGCTGGTCTCGGTCATGCCGAAGCCTTCGCAGATGGCGCAGCCGGTGACCTCTTTCCAGCGCTCGGCCGCAGCGAGTTGCAGGGCCATGCCGCCGGACAGGGTGAGCTTGAGGGCGGAGAAGTCGAGCTTGCGGAAGTCCTCGTTGTTGCAGAGGGCAACGAACAGGGTGTTGAGGCCGACGAAGCCGGTGAACTTCCAGTTGCCCAGTTCCTTGACCATCGCCGGCAGGTCGCGCGGGTTGCTGATCAGGATGTTGTGGTTGCCGGTCAGCATCATCGCCATGCAATGGAAGGTGAAGGCGTAGATGTGATAGAGCGGCAGCGGGGTGATGAGCACCTCGCACCCTTCATTGAGGTTGGCGCCCATCAGCGCCTTGCACTGCAGCATGTTGGCGATGAGGTTGCGATGGGTGAGCATCGCGCCCTTGGCCACGCCGGTGGTGCCGCCGGTGTACTGCAGCACGGCAACGTCGTTGGCGGCCGGCGAGGCTTCGCGCACGGCCTTGCCCTGGCCCTTGGCCAGTGCGTGGTTGAGCTTGACGGCCTGGGGCAGGTGGAAGGCCGGCACCATCTTCTTCACGTACTTGATGACGCTGTTCACCAGCAGGCGCTTGAGCGGCGGCAGCAGGTCGCCCACTTCGGTCACCACCACGTGGCGAATGCCGGTCTTGGGCAGCACGCTCTCGGCCAGGTGGGCCATGTTGGCCAGGCACACCAGGGCCTTGGCACCGGAGTCGTTGAACTGGTGCTCCATCTCCCGCGCGGTGTACAGCGGGTTGGTGTTCACCACCACCAGGCCGGCGCGCAGGGCGCCGAAGACCACGACGGGGTACTGCAGGACGTTGGGCAGTTGCACGGCGATACGGTCGCCGGGCTGCAGGTCGGTGTGGTTCTGCAGGTAGGCGGCGAAGGCACCGGAGAGTGCGTAGAGCTCACCGTAGGTGAGGGTCTTGCCCAGGTTGCTGAATGCGGGCTTGTCGGCAAAGCGTTGGCAGGACTCTTTCAATACCGCCTGAATGTTGGGGTAAGCGTCGGCATTGATTTCCGCAGGAACGCCTGCTGGATACTTGTCCGTCCAGAAGTTATCGGTCATGGAAAGCCCACTCCTGAGCAACAGCTGATCTTCACTGCACGAGGCAGTTGTTTTTTGTGGTCTGTGCGGTTTCAGGCCCTTCCCAGGGCGAAAAGCGCGCCGAGATTATCAGCTTTGAAAAAAGGCGACCAGAGCCAAATAGACCCTTTCCAGTCAACAAAATGACCAGACAAAACCAATCAGTCACCTTTAGAGCAAACCACCTAACTGACGTAGAAAGCGCGTCCCAGGGCGGTTTGTGAACCCTCGCACACTGCCGGGCGGCAGGTGCGAGGGTCGGAGGGGATGGATCAGGCGATGTCGCGCAGCTCGCGACGGAGGATCTTGCCGACCGGCGTCATGGGCAGGGCGTCCTTGAGGACGATGTGCTTGGGCACCTTGTAGCCGGTGAAGTTTTCCTTGCAGTAGGCCTTCAGCTCCTCGACGGAAACGCCGCCCTCGCGGGGGACGACGAACAGCTTCACCGCCTCGCCGGACTTCTCGTCGGGCACGCCGATGGCGGCGCAGCTGGCCACCTTCGGGTGGGCCATGACCACGTCCTCGATCTCGTTGGGGTAGACGTTGAAGCCGGAGACGATGATCAGGTCCTTCTTGCGGTCGACGATGCGCACGTAGCCGTCCGGGTCGATCACGGCGATGTCGCCGGTCTTCAGCCAGCCCTCGGCGTCCAGCACCTCGGCGGTGGCTTCGGGGCGGTTCCAGTAGCCCTTCATCACCTGCGGGCCCTGGATGCACAGCTCGCCGCGCTCGCCCAGGGGCAGCTCGTTACCGTCGTCGTCGATCACCTTGAAGGCGGTGCCGGGCACCGGGATGCCGACGGTGCCCAGGCGGGCCTGGGCACCGTAGGGGTTGGCGCTGGCCACCGGGGAGGTTTCGGTGAGGCCGTAGCCCTCCACCACGGTGCAGCCGGTGACGGCCTGCCAGCGCTCGGCGGTGGCCTTGACCAGGGCGGTGCCGCCGGAGTTGGTGACCTTGAGGTTGGAGAAGTCCAGATCCTTGAAGTCGGGGTTGTCCATCAACGCGACGAACAGGGTGTTGAGGCCCAGCAGCGCGGAGAAGCGCCACTTCTTCAGTTCCTTGACGAAGCCGGGGATGTCGCGCGGATTGGTGATCAACACGTTGAGGTTGCCGTTGACCATCATGCACATGCAGTTCGCGGTGAAGGCGTAGATGTGATAGAGCGGCAGCGGCGCGATCATGATCTCCTGGCCCTGCTTCATCAGCGGCTGGCCATCCGGGCCCAGCTGCGACAGGCAGGCGTTGACCTGCTGCATGTTGGCCACGAGGTTGCCGTGGGTGAGCATCGCGCCCTTGGCGACGCCCGTGGTGCCGCCGGTGTATTGCAGCACGGCGAGGTCTTCCAGGCCGACGCTGACCGGCTTGAGGCCATGGCCCCGGCCCTGGCGCAGGGCGTCCTTGAAGGAGACGGCCTGGGGCAGGTGGTAATCCGGCACCATCTTCTTGACCTTCTTCACCACGGTGTTGACCAGCCAGCCCTTGAGGCTGGGCAGCATGTCACCCATGCGGGCCTCGATCAGGTGCTCGATCTCGGTGTCGGGCAGCACTTCCTGCACCAGCTTGCCGAACAGGTTGATGTACACCAGGGCCCGCACGCCGGCGTCCTTGAACTGGTGGCGCATCTCGCGGGCGGTGTAGAGGGGGTTGGTGTTGACCACCACCAGGCCGGCGCGCAGGGCGCCGAACACGGCGATGGGGTACTGCAGGACGTTGGGCATCTGCACGGCGATGCGGTCGCCGGGCTTGAGGTCCGTGTGCTTCTGCAGGTAGGCGGCGAAGGCGGCGGACAGGCGGTCCAGCTCGGCGTAGGTCAGGGTCACGCCCAGGTTGTGGAAGGCCGGGCGGTCGGCGAATTTCTTGCAGGAGCGCTCGAACACCTCGACCACGGAACGGTAGGCCGCCAGGTCGATCTGGTCCGGTACGCCGGCAGGGCGTTTGTCGCTCCAGAAATCAGGTTGCATTGTTGTTGTCCTCATTTGCCCTGAATGTGTCTGGCCCGCGCTGCGGGACTGCCCGGAAAGTAGCAGGTCCACCCGCGTGCGCAAATACGCGAAGCGCCCTCATTGATCCCGTGAATCTCGCCGCAACAGCCCGTGCCTGAGCGTCTGAACAAAGGCTGTCGAAACGGTCCGCGCAGGACCGACCGGTCACGCAGCGCAGCCCCTTTGCGCCGCCCCGGCCCCCGTGCACAATGCGCCGATCACTCCACTCCCGCCAAAAGGATTGGCCATGCGCCACGACGCTTTCTGGCTCACCGCCAGCGATGCCGCCCCGCTCTACGTGAACCGCTGGAGCGGCGAGGAGCCACCCCGGGCGGTGGTGATGATCGCCCACGGCATGGCCGAGCACAGCGGCCGCTACGCGCGGCTGGCAGCGGCGCTGGTGGCGGCGGGCGTCGAGGTCTACGCCCACGACCAGCGCGGCCACGGGCGCACCGCCCAGCACGGCATCCTCGGCCTGTACGCCGAGCACGACGGCTGGAACAAGGTGATCGCCGACCTCGCGGCCCTCAACCACCACATCCGCCAACAGCATCCGCAGACGCCGATCATCCTGCTCGGCCACAGCATGGGCAGCTACATCGCCCAGGGCTACCTGATGCGCCACAGCTGCAGCCTGCAGGGGGCCATCCTTTCCGGCTCCAACTACCAGCCGGTGGGGCTGTACCGCGCGGCTGCCGTGGTGGCACGGCTGGAACGCTGGCGCCAGGGCCCGAACGGCCGCAGCGCGCTGATCGAGTTCCTCTCCTTCGGCTCGTTCAACAAGGCCTTCAAGCCCAACCGCACGCCCTTCGACTGGCTCAGCCGCGACCCGGACGAGGTGGACAAGTACGTCAACGACAGCCTCTGCGGCTTCCGCTGCACCAACCAGTTGTGGCTCGACCTGCTCGGCGGACTTCAGAACATCACGCCCATCGGCCACCTGGCGCAGATCGACCCGGACCTGCCCCTGCTGGTGATCGGCGGCGCGTGCGACCCGGTCAGCGACGGCAAGCGCCTGGAGGACCTGGCCGATGCCCTGCGCTCGGCCGGTGTGCGCGACGTGCAACTGAGGATCTACCCCGACGCCCGCCACGAGTTGTTCAACGAGACCAACCGCGACGAGGTGACGAATCATCTGCTCGACTGGCTGAGGCACGCCCTCGCCCAGGGTCGAGCCTGCCAACCGAACAAGGAGACGCCATGAGCCAGGTAACCAACTTCACCTACGACGCCCTCGAAGTCGGCCAGAAGGCCAGCTACGCGAAGCAGGTGGAGGAGCGTGACATCCAGTTGTTCGCCGCGCTGTCCGGCGACCGCAACCCGGTGCACCTGGATGCCGAGTACGCGGCCGGCACGCTGTTCAAGGAACGCATCGCCCACGGCATGTTCAGCGGCGCCCTGATCAGCGCGGCCATCGCCTGCGAGCTGCCCGGGCCGGGCACCATCTACCTGGGCCAGCAACTTAAGTTCACCCGCCCGGTGAAGCTGGGCGACAGCCTGACCGTGGAACTGGAGATCCTCGAGAAGCTGCCGAAAAACCGCGTGCGCATCGCCACCCGCGTGTTCAACCAGAACGCCGAGCAGGTGGTGGACGGCGAGGCCGAGGTACTGGCGCCCAAGCAATCGCTCGCCATCGAGCTGCCGGAGCTGCCGCCGATCACCATCGGCTGAACCCCGCAGCCCTGATGAAGGAAGCCCGGCAATCGCCGGGCTTTTTCGTTCCGGGGGAGCTTCCGGCTAGTCCTGCGCCTGCGGCTGATCCCCGACCGTGACGCTGGCGGTCATCCCCGCACTGAGCTGTATGTCATCCGGTATTTGGTCGAGCTTGATCCGCACCGGGATGCGCTGGGCCAGGCGTACCCAGTTGAACGTGGGCTCGACGTTGGCGAGCAGTTGCCCGTCCGGGCTGGCGTTGCGGTCGGTGATGCCGCGGCTGACGCTTTCCACCGTGCCCTTGAGCGGCTGGCCGGCGCTCATCAGCCAGATGTCCACCGGTGCGCCGACACGGATGCCGGGCAGCTTGGTCTCCTCGAAGTACGCCTGCACGTAGAAGGACTGGTCGTCCACCAGTGCCATCACTGGCTGCCCGGCGCTGGCGTAGTTGCCCTGGGCCAGACGCAGGTTGGTGACCTGGCCGCTGCGCGGGGCACGGACTTCGCTGCGGGCCAGGTTCAACTCGGCGACCTTCACGTCGGCCTGGGCCTGGCGGTATTCGCCCCGGGCGATGTCGGCGGTGATCTGGGCGTTCTCCCGCAGTTCCGCACTGATGGCCTGGGGGCCGAGGCTGGCGCGGCGCGAGGCCTCGTGCTCACGCAGACGCAGTTGCTGCTGGCGAGTTTCGGCGACGGCGCGGGCCTTTTCCAGGGCGGCCTCGTAGCGGTCGCGGTCGATGGTCATCAGCAGGTCCCCGGCCTTCACCTGCTGGTTGTCGCGGACCTTCAGGTCCACCACCCAGCCGGACACGTCCGGTGCTATCACCACCACGTCGGCGCGGATGCGCGCGTCCCGCGTCCAGGGCGCGAGCATGTAGTGCTGCCAGAGGCTGTAGCCCCCCACAACGGCTGCGGCGACCAGCGCCAGGGTGACAACGACACGCAAGGTGGAGCCCATAGTTTTCTCCTTCACCAGTGCCCGAAGACGGCGACCAGCACCGACAGTACACAGACATAGAGGGCGGTATCGAACAGCGCCTCGTGCCAGATCCAGCGCGCCAGGCCCAGCCGCTGCAGCGCCAGGCGCAGTACGCCGGTCACCAGCAGCGCCGCCAGGGCGTAGATCAGCAGCGGGCTGAGCAATACGCCGCCCAGTGACCATTCACGCAAGCCCATGGCGCGCCTCCTGTTGTTCACACCACTGCCGCCAGCTTTGCCGCAACTGCAGCAAGGCCGCCAGGGCCAGCCGCCGGTCGATGCTGTTGCCGGCCTCGCGCAGGGCCTGGATCAGTTGTTCGGACGGCGCGTCCATCGCATCCGCCCGCTCCGGCGCGGGCCCCTGCTCCAGCAGTGGCTCGATCCGTTCGAGAAAGCGCGCCTCGGAAGCGCCGAGGGAGCGCTCCCCCACGGCCAGGCAACGGCGCAG
The DNA here is from genome assembly GCF_000931385.1 of Pseudomonas sp. FeS53a. Classification (NCBI taxonomy): domain Bacteria; kingdom Pseudomonadati; phylum Pseudomonadota; class Gammaproteobacteria; order Pseudomonadales; family Pseudomonadaceae; genus Pseudomonas; species Pseudomonas sp. FeS53a. Next base: position 172,127 of record NZ_JYFT01000078.1, on the reverse strand, counting down.
GTGCAGCAGTTCGTCACCGATGTCGAGGCTGGTGATGCCGTCGTCCCAACGGTTGCGGGACTGGCTGGGCAGCGCCGGGTAGTGGCGGGCCAGCTGCAGCAGGCGGTCGGCCATGCGCCCGCCGAACCAGTTCTCCGCCCCCGCCAGGGTGCGGTGGGTGAGCCGGCCCAGGTCGCTGAAGGTGGCCCGCAGTAGCCGCCGGCCATGCCAGCCGGGGTGGGTCAGCACGATGAGGCGGAACACCAGCACGGCGAAACCGACCCCCAGCAGGATGGACAGGGCTTCGTTGAGGAACACCGCAACGTCGAAGTGCATGGTGTTCTGCGGTGCGCACAGCACGATGAAGTGCAGGCAGAACGAGGTGGCCGTGCCGCTCAGGGCCGGCCGCGCCATGCCCAGGGTGCCGAAGAACAGCGGCACGCCGAGGGCCATGCAGAGCAGCGGGAAGCCGCTGAACTGGGGCAGTACCACCTGGCCGATGAAGAAGGCCACCGGCAGCGCATAGAGGATGCCGCGCAGGAACATCAGGCCGATCTGCGCAGCGTTCTCGCGGCTGGCAAAGAGGCTGCAGACCACGCAGGTGAGGGTCAGCGCGCCGATGGAGGAGGTCCAGGCGGTGGCCATCCAGAAGGTCGCCAGCCCGAGGAAGGCCAGCCCGCTGCGGGAGCCGTAGAGCAAGGCCGTGGGCAGGTCGTGGTGCCAGGACAGGGGCGCCGAACTGTCCTCGGTGGGAGCACCACGCTCCACGGCCTCCAGCGCTGCAGCGGCGGCCCGTACCTGGCGGAGGGTGACCGCCAGGCGCCCCAGGCAGTATTGCTGCACCACGCTCAGTTCGGGGGATTCGGCCGCCTCCAGCAGGCGCTGCCCCAGGGCTTCGAGGCGTGCCGGATCGGGTGACTCCAGCGCCTGTCGCACGGCCTCCAGCCAGGGGGCCAGGCGCTCGGCCTCGTCACCCGACAGCTGCCGCCACTGGCGTGCCACCCCGCGCGCCAGCCGCAGCACGCTGAGCAGGTCGCGGCTGAGCACCCGCAAGGCAGCGGCGCGACGCCGACCGCGCGCACCTTCGAACCAGGCGTGCTCGCGCTGGGCATCCACGGCCACCAGGCGCCCCAGGACACCCAGCAGCCCCTGGCGCTCGTAGGGCGCACCGTCCAGGGCCGAGCGGGCCGCACGGATGCCGCTCTCCCACGCCTCGGTGGCCTGCCGCACCAGCTGGCGCTCCACACGCTGCGGCCAGATCAGCGCGCTGGTGGCGGTGGCACAGAGGATGCCGAGGCAGATCTCGGTGCAGCGGGCCACGGCCTGGTCGAAGACGTTGAGCGGGTGGGCGATGGCCGGCAGGCCGATGATGGCCACCGTGTAGCCGGCCAGGACGAAGGCGTACGACCAGGCACTGCGCAGCATGGTGGAGGCCGCCGTGCACAGCGCCAGCCAGGTGGCCAGGACGAAGAGGAACAGCCAGGGCGTCTGGGCGAACAGCGCCATGATCACGACAGCCATGGTGGTCCCTACCAGGGTGCCGAGCAGCCGCGCCAGGCCCTTCTGCACCACCATCCCGGACAGCGGCTGGGCCACGATGAAAGCGGTCATCAGCGCCCATTGCGGCTGCTCCAAGCCGAAGCGCAGCGCGCACCAAAGCGCCAGGCCGCCCCCGAGCAATGTCTTGATGGCGAACTGCAGGGCTGGGAGGTCGGGGGCGAGGAAGGCCTTCAGGGTTTCACGCACGTCGGGAACCTTGGAAGAAGTGCGGCAAGCATAGGCGGCCGCCCGCCTGTACGGCACGGCCCTGGATTCGTCTGATCATCTCCCCCTCTCCTTCCCTGTCGAAAGGCTCTGAAATGCCCCATCCGGCGCAGGGGACCCCCTGGAAAATTGACCTGGATCAGTTACCCGCAGACCTTGCGGGACGGGCCCTGCGGCCATTGATCCAGATCAATTTCGGCCCCCTGGCCCGGGTCTACCTTTGACCCATCGAAACAAGACGCCAGACGCAGGAGGCCCTTATGTTCGTCGATGTTGTGGTTCTAGCCGGTATCGGCACTGTTGGCCTGATGCTCGCCTTCTTCGGTGGCGTCGGATACTTCATCTGGAAGGACTCTCACAAGCGCGACAAGAAAGCGTAAGTCGAGTTCTCCAGGTACACAGGCACGCAAGGCACCTCGGGCGACTTCGGTCGCCCTTTTTTTCGTCCGTCGAAAATACCCCAGCCGGCACCGGGCGACACTCTGACCGCAGCCCATGACGGGCCGTTCAGGTTGGCGTTCAGCGCTTCTTCGGTTTGCTGCGGTTCTTCTTCGCCTTGCCCAGCGGCAGTGCCTTTTCGAAGGCCTGGCGCATGTCCACCAGCCGTTTCTCGTGCAGGTCATGGATGCGCTTGTCGCGCTCGGCGCCGAAATCGATCAGCTTGTCGTCATTGCTCATGGGCGGATCCAGCGGAAGGTGAGGTTGAGACGTGGCTGGCAGGCGGCTCGGGTCTTGGCCACCTGATGTTGCCAATGATGCTGCGTCGGCCCGCTCATGACCAGCAGCGCTCCGTGTGCCAGTTCCAGCGAGTGCTCGATGCGCCCGCTGCCCTTGCGGCGCAGGTCGAAACGCCGGGTGCCACCGAGGTTCACCGACGCCACGGTGGGATCGGGCCCCAGTTCCGGCTCGTCGTCGCTGTGCCAGCCCATGGAGTCCTGGCCGTCCCGGTAGAGGTTCAGCAGCACGCCGTTGAAGGGCTGCCCCACGTCTTCCTGCACGCGCTGGCGGATTTTCGCCAGCAGGGGCGTCCAGGGCAGCGGGCGGTGCACCAGGCCGGAATAGCGGTAGCTCGCTTCGGGGTCGCCGTACCAGGCCACCTGCCGGGGCACCCGGTAGTCCTGGCCGTGCAGGTGCACGACCGGCTGCTCCCAGGGCGTCTCCGCCAGCAGCCCGGCCAGCCATTCGTCGGCTTTCTCCACCGCCAGCCAGTGGCGCTCGTGGCGCAGGCAGGCGTCCGGCAGCTCAAGGGGCAGGTCGTCGAACAGGCTCATGGGATGACCGATTGCGCAAACAGGGGGACGTATTCTCCCACGACGTCAGACCTCGACGTCCACCCAGAGGCCCTGGCGCGGGAGGGTGTCGATCACCTCCTCGTCCGCCGGCTTCACCTCGCCCTCGGCCAGTTGCTCGGGGGTGTAGCCCCGGCGCTGGCGGCGGCGCTGCTCCTCGCGGAGCATCTCCTCGGCTTCCTGCGGGTGACGGCGGTCCAGCCCCACTTCGCTTTCGTGCTGGCTTTCCTGGGCTGGCGCCACGGGGGGAATGTCGGGGCGTGGCTTGGTCACGTCCTGCTGGGCGGTCACGGGAACCAGGCTGTGGGGGATCGGCGGCAACATGGTCAGACCCTCTGTCATTCAACCTGTCGGCAACACAGGCCACACCTTTAGCGGCCTCGCTACACTTCTACCGCAAACGGGAACGCAAGTTCCGTCGCTCTTGGCCACGCGTTCCGCTAAACTAGCCGGCTTTTTTGCATGGCGGGAGACACGCATGGCGCAGCAGTATGAACCGGGGCAACGCTGGATCAGTGACAGCGAGGCTGAACTGGGCCTCGGAACCATCCTGACATCCGACGGGCGGCTGCTCACCGTGCTCTACCCGGCGACCGGCGAGACGCGCCAGTATGCCCTGCGCAACGCCCCGCTGACCCGCGTGCGCTTCGCTCCGGGTGACGAGATCACCCACTTCGAGGGCTGGAAGCTCACCGTGCAGGAGGTCGACGACGTCGACGGCCTGCTGGTCTACCACGGCATCACGGCCCAGAACGAAGCCCGCACCCTGCCGGAAACCCAGCTGTCCAACTTCATCCAGTTCCGCCTGGCCAGCGACCGCCTGTTCGCCGGGCAGATCGACCCGCTGAACTGGTTCGGCCTGCGCTACCACACCCTGCAACACCAGAGCCGCCTGCTGCAATCCTCGCTGTGGGGCCTGTCCGGCGCCCGCGCCCAGCCCATCGCCCACCAGCTGCACATCGCCCGTGAAGTGGCCGACCGCATCGCACCCCGCGTCCTGCTGGCCGACGAAGTGGGCCTGGGCAAGACCATCGAGGCCGGCCTGGTGATCCACCGCCAGCTGCTCTCCGGTCGCGCCAGCCGGGTGCTGATCCTGGTCCCGGAGAACCTCCAGCACCAGTGGCTGGTGGAGATGCGCCGCCGCTTCAACCTGCAGGTCGCGCTGTTCGACGCCGAGCGCTTCGCCGAGAGCGATGCCAGCAACCCCTTCGAGGATGCCCAGCTCGCCCTGGTGTCCCTGGAATGGCTGAAGGACAGCGAGCGCGCCCAGGATGCCGCCTTCGCCGCCGGCTGGGACCTGCTGGTGGTGGACGAAGCCCACCACCTGGTCTGGCACCCCGAGCACGCCAGCGACGAGTACCGCCTGGTGGAGCAACTGGCCGAGGTCATCCCCGGCGTCCTGCTGCTGACCGCAACCCCGGAGCAACTGGGCCAGGAAAGCCACTTCGCGCGCCTGCGCCTGCTGGACCGCAACCGCTTCCATGACCTGGAAGCCTTCCGTGCCGAGAGCGCCCACTACCGCCCCATCGCCGAAGCGGTGCAGGAGCTGCTGGACGAGGGCCGCCTGTCCGCCGAAGCGCGGGCCACCATCGCCAACTTCCTCGGCAGCGAAGGCGAAACCCTGCTGGCCGCCGTCGCCGAGGGCGACAGCGACGCCTCCGCGCGCCTGGTGCGCGAGCTGCTGGACCGCCACGGCACCGGCCGCCTGCTGTTCCGCAACACCCGCGCCGCCGTCCAGGGCTTCCCCGAGCGCCAGCTGCACCCCTACCCGCTGCCCAACCCCAGCGAATACATGGAGCTGCCGGTGGGCGACCACCCGGACCTGTACCCCGAGGTCAGCTTCCAGGCCCAGCAGGGCGAGGTCGACGACAGCGAGCGCTGGTGGCGCTTCGACCCCCGTGTCGAGTGGCTGATCGACACCCTGAAGATGCTGAAGAAGTTCAAGGTGCTGGTGATCTGCGCCCATGCCGAGACCGCCCTCGACCTGGAAGACGCCCTGCGCGTGCGCTCCGGCATCCCCGCCACCGTGTTCCACGAAGGCATGAGCATCCTCGAGCGCGACCGCGCCGCGGCCTACTTCGCCGACGAGGAATTCGGCGCCCAGGTGCTGATCTGCTCCGAGATCGGCTCCGAAGGCCGCAACTTCCAGTTCGCCCACCACCTGGTGCTGTTCGACCTGCCGGCCCACCCGGACCTGCTGGAACAGCGCATCGGCCGCCTCGACCGGATCGGCCAGAAGCACACCATCCAGCTGCACGTGCCCTACCTGGAGAACAGCCCCCAGGAGCGCCTGTTCCAGTGGTACGACCGCGCGCTGAACGCCTTCCTCGCCACCTGCCCCACCGGCAACGCCCTGCAGCACCAGTTCGGCCCGCGCCTGCTGCCGCTGCTGGAAGACGCCGACGAAGACACCTGGGGTGCGCTGCTGAGCGAAGCCGAAGCCGAGCGCAAACGCCTGGAAAGCGAGATGCATTCCGGCCGCGACCGCCTGCTGGAGCTGAACTCCAACGGCGGTGGTGAAGGCCGTGCGCTGGTCGAGGCCATCCTCGAGCAGGACGACGAGTTCGCCCTGCCGATCTACATGGAGTCCCTGCTCGACGCCTTCGGCATCGACAGTGAGGACCACTCCGAGAATGCCCTGGTGCTCAAGCCCGGCGAGAAGATGCTCGACGCCGGCTTCCCCCTGGGCGACGACGAAGGCGTGACCATCACCTACGACCGCAACCAGGCCCTGTCCCGCGAGGACATGCAGTTCCTCACCTGGGAGCACCCCATGGTCCAGGGCGGCATGGACCTGGTGCTGTCCGGCTCCATGGGCAACACCGCCGTCGCGCTGATCAAGAACAAGGCCCTCAAGCCCGGCACCGTGCTGCTGGAGCTGCTCTACGTGAGCGAGGTGGTGGCGCCGCGCAGCCTGCAGCTGAGCCGCTTCCTGCCGCCGGCCGCGCTGCGCTGCCTGCTGGACGCCAACGGCAACGACCTGGCCTCCAAGGTGGCCTTCGACACCCTCAACGACCAGCTGGAAAGCGTGCCGCGCGGCAGTGCCAACAAGTTCGTCCAGGCCCAGCGCGACGTGCTCGCGGCGCAGATCCAGGTTGCCGAGACCAAGATCCGCCCGCGCCACGACGCCCGCGTGGCCGAGGCCACCAAGCGCCTCGCGGCCGAGCTGGAGGAAGAACTGGCGCGCCTGGAAGCGCTCAAGGCGGTCAACCCCAGCGTCCGCGACAGCGAGATCGAAGCCCTGCGCCGCCAGCGCGAAGAAGGCCTGGCGTTGATGGAGAAGGCCGCGCTGCGGCTGGAGTCCATCCGGGTACTGGTCGCCGGCTAAGCAAACCCCGCCCACGAAAAAGCGCGCCTCGGCGCGCTTTTTCGTTTCTGCGGCATCAGGCCAGCGCGGCCTGCGCCGCCGGCTGCTGCCCCTCGCGCATGCGCCGGACGTCCCGCCCGAAGCAGCGCGCTGCCTGGAACAGGGCCAGGGTGGTCAGCCCCAGGGCTACCGGAATCAGGTACATGGCATCGTGCAGGCCCACGGCCTTGAAGGCCTCGGTCATCTCGCTGGCACCGGCGGCATACATCGCCGCATGGGCGAAGTGGTCCGACAGCAGCCCCACCACCACCGGCCCCAGGCCACCGCCCAGCAGGTAGAGGCCGGCGAAGAACAGCGCCATGGCCGTGGCCCGCAGGCGCGGCTCCACTACGTCCTGGATGGCGGTGTAGACGCAGGTGTAGAAGGTGTAGGCGAACAGCCAGCCGATGCTGAACACGCCCACGAACACCCCCACCTCGATGCGCCCGGAGAACAGCGCGAAGCCGGTGGCCAGGGTCGCCACCAGCAGGCTGCCGGTGGCCAGCAGCAGGCGGCCACGCTCGGACTTCTCGTGGGCCTTGTCCGCCAGCCAGCCGCCCAGGGTCAGGCCGACCAGCCCGGTGAGGCCGGCGATGATGCCGGTGGCGACGGCAGCCCCCTGCAGGGACATCAGGAAGTAGCGCTGCAGCATCGGCACCATGAATGAGTTGCAGGCGTAGGTGGCGAAGTTGAAGGTCAGCCCCGCCAGGGTCAGCCACCAGAAGGTGCGGATCGACAGCACCCGGCGCAGCGGGCGGTCCAGCGGCGTCTGGTCCTGGGTGCGGTTGTCGGCGGCGCCGCGCTGCGGCTCCTTGATGAAGAACATGAACACCGCGAGGATCAGCCCCGGAATCGCCGCGATGACGAAGGGCGCCCGCCAGCTGCCGAAGGCCTGCACCATCGCGCCGATGGTGAAGAAGGCCAGCAGCAGCCCCAGCGGCAGGCCGAGCATGAACAGGCCCATGGCGCGGGCGCGCTTGTTCGGCGGGAACAGGTCGCCGATCAGCGAGTTGGCCGCCGGGGCATAACTGGCTTCGCCGATGCCGATCCCCATGCGGATCAGCAGGAAGCTCCAGAAATTCCACGCCAGGGCGTTCACCGCCGTCAGCCCGCTCCACACCGCCAGGCCCCAGCCCATGATCTTCTTCCGCGAGCCGGTGTCGGCCATGCGCCCGAGGGGCAGGCCGGCCACGGCGTAGACCAGGGTGAAGGCGGTGCCGATCAGCCCCAGCTGGAAGTCGCTCAGGCTCCACTCGTGGCGCACCGGTTCGATGATGATCGCGGGGATGGTGCGATCGAAGAAGTTGAACAGGTTGGCCAGGAACAACAGGAACAGCACGCGCCAGGCATTGGCCGCTTGCGGGGAAGGCTGCATGGGTCGGTCTCTTTGTTGTTGGTGACCCGGCAGACCGCCTGCCGGGCTTGTAAGGCCGAATCTAGAGGCTCGCCTTGCGGCTGTCTGCGAACATTCGCGCTGGTTATGGCGAACGATGGCGCCCTCCCCGACCACTCGTCGTACGGCGCCCGGCAGCCGTGGCGGGTGGATGGGGCTGGCCGATACTCAAACGGATCGGCACGCCCCGTCGCGGAGGCAACAGGCAATGGAATGGCTCGGGTTGCGCATCAGCAACGAACTCCCCGAGGGACAGGTGCGCCTGCTGGACTGCACCCACAACGGCTGGCTGGTGCTGCTGGCCTTCCTGGTGGCCAGCGCCGCCGCCTACACCGCGCTGAGCATGGGTGAGCGCGTGGCCAACGTGGCCGACCCGACAGCCCGACGACGCTGGTACTGGATCGGCGCGCTGTGCCTGGGCGGGGGCATCTGGTCCATGCACTTCATCGCCATGCTCGCCTTCGAAGCGCCGGTGGTGCTGCATTACGACGCCCTGATGACCGCCCTCTCCCTGCTGGTGGTGATCGGCGTCTCCCTGGCGACGATGCGCACCCTGGGCCGTCCGCAACTGGGGCCCCGGCACTACCTGGCCGGCTCGCTGACCCTAGGCCTGGGCATCGCCTGCATGCATTACACCGGCATGGCGGCGATCCGCTCGCAAGCCACCCAGACCTACCGCCCCGAGCTGTTCATGCTCTCCATCGATGTGGCCGTGGTCACCAGCCTGGTGGCGCTGATGCTGGCGGTGTTCTTCCGTGGCCGCGACGACAGCCTCAACCACCGCCTGCGCATCCCGGCCAGCCTGGTGATGGGCGGGGCCATCGTTTCCATGCATTTCACCGGCATGTGGGCGCTGGAGCTGACCGTGTCCCCCGGCACCGAACTGCACCTGCAGTCACCCGCGCAGAACCTGGCGATGGCCGTGAGCGTCGGGCTGATCGCCTTCCTCAGCCTGTTCTTCGGCCTCGGCGCCGCCTGGGCCGATCGTCAGTTGCAGCGCCGCGACCAGGACCTGGAGCGCGTCGGCAGCCTGCTGAAGCAACTGGACCAGGCCAAGGCGGTGTTGCAGAAAGTCGCCCATGTCGACCCGCTGACCAACCTGCCCAACCGCCGGGCGTTCAACGAGGTGTTCGCCGAGCGGCTGGCGATCCATGGCCGCACCCGGCAGTCGCTGGCGGTGATGTTCCTCGACATCGATCATTTCAAGCGGATCAACGACAGCCTAGGCCACGATGCCGGCGATGCCCTGCTCAAGGCCGTGGCCGAGCGCATCGCGGCGATGCTGCGGGACGAGGACCTGATCGCCCGGCTGGGCGGCGACGAGTTCTGCATCCTCGCCGGCCTGCACCGCCCGGAAGAGGCGCGGGTGCTGGCCAAGCGGGTGATGCAGGCGCTCAAGGAGCCCATCGAGCTGGCCGGGCGGAAGATGGTGATGACCACCAGCATCGGCATCAGCCTGTTCCCCGAGGACGGCGAGAGCTGCGAGGAACTGCTCAAGCACGCGGACCTGGCGCTGTACCAATCCAAGGGCAGCGGCCGCAACAACCTGCACTTCTTCAGCCGCCACCTGAAGCACAAGGCCACCGTCGAACTGCAGCTGGAGGAAGAGCTGCGCCGCGCCCTGGCCGAAGACCGTGAGCTGGAGCTGCACTACCAGCCCATCCTCGCCCTGGCCGGCAACCGCCTGGGCAAGCTGGAGGCCCTGGTGCGCTGGCGTCATCCGCAGCATGGCCTGCTGACGCCGGAGCGCTTCGTCGGCATCGCCGAGGCCAACGGCTTCATCACCGATCTGGACGCCTGGGTGCTGCGCCGCGCCTGCCGCGAGCTGGCCGAGCTGGGCCACGGCAGCCTGCGGGTGGCGGTCAACTGCTCGGCCCTGAACCTGTGCCAGGACGAACTGGCCGACCGTGTGGCCGAAGCCCTGGCACTGTCGGGGCTGGCCGCCAACCGGCTGGAACTGGAGGTGACCGAGAACGCGCTGATGAGCAACGTCAACCAGGCCTTGCGCCTGCTGCAGCGCATCCGCGACCAGGGGGTGGCCGTCTCCATCGACGACTTCGGCACCGGCTATTCGTCCCTGGCCTACCTCAAGCGCCTGCCGCTGAACACGCTGAAGATCGACCGCTGCTTCATCCAGGACCTGCCCCACGCCCACGCGGACATGGAGATCGTCCAGGCCATCATCGGCATGGCCCACACCCTGCGCCTGCAGGTGGTAGCCGAAGGGGTGGAAAGCGAGGCACAGCTGGAATTGCTGCGCGGGCTGGGCTGCGACTTCATCCAGGGCTACCTGCTGAGTCGCCCCCGATTGCTGGCGGACCTGCGTCCGCTGCTGGAGGAGTGGGGCGAGGGGCCGGCCCTCAACTTCGCCTGAGGCCGGCCCATTCGGTCACGCGGCCTTGAAGCGCGGTAACCAGTCGAGCCCGTCGCGGGTCGGCCCGCCGGGGCGATACTCGGCGCCCAGCCAGCCGGCGTATCCCACCTCGGCCAGGGCGGCGAGCGCCGGGGCGAAATCCAGCTCACCGCTGCCGGGGGCGCCGCGTCCGGGGTGGTCGGCGAACTGCACATGGCCGATGGCGTCGCCCAGCAGGCGGATTGCCGCCACCGGGTCCAGCTGCTGGCGGGCCAGGTGATAGAGGTCCAGCTGGGCGGCGAAGCTGGGGCTTTCCACCGAGCGCACCAGCTCCAGCAACTGCTCGGGGGTGTTGATGAGGAAGCCCGGCATGTCGAAGGGGTTGATCGCCTCGGCCAGCACCTGGATGCCCAGCGGGTGGAAGGTGTCGGCGGCCTTGCGCAGGTTGGCCACCAGCGTGGCCAGCGCCTCGGGTCGCGACACGCCATTGGCCAGGCGCCCGGGCAGTACGTTGACGCACTGCGGCTGCACCAGCGCGGCGTAGGTGTAGGCATGGCGCAGGGCGGCGTCGAAGGCGTCCTGCTGGGCCGGGACGGCGGCCAGCCCGGCGCCGCCCTGCATCAGGTCGCCGGCGGGCAGGTTGATGAGCACCAGCGGCAGGCCGGCCTGGTCCAGGGCGGCCTTCAGCTCGCCGGCAGGCAGCTCGTAGGGGAACTGGATCTCCACGCCGTCGAAACCCGCCTCGGCGGCAGCGCCGATGCGTTCGATCAGGGGCAGCTCGGTGAACAGCAGCGACAGGTTGGCGGAAACCTTCATGGGTGCTCCTCTCGGTAGAGTTCGATCAGGGTCGCGGGGTCGCGCTCCAGGTTGCCCTGGCTGCCATGCAGGCGCATGAGCTGCGCGGCGAGCCCGCTCATGGGGGTGGCGCTGCCCTCCTCGCGGGACAGGCGGGTGGCGGTGTCCAGGTCCTTGAGCAAGGTGCGGACATGCCATTTGACCGGCTCGAAGCAGCTTTCGGCCATCTGCGGCGCCAGGATCTGCAAGGGCCGCGAGTCGGCGAAGCCGCCAGCCAATGCCGGCGCCAGCAGGCTGGCATCGACCCCGGCCTTCTCCGCCAGGGCCACCACCTCGGCAATCACCAGGGCATTGCAGGCGACGATCATCTGGTTGCAGACCTTGGTGACCTGGCCGGCACCGACCTCGCCCATGCGCGTCAGACGCTGCCCCAGGTGCGCGAGCACGGGGCGCACCCGCTCCACATCCTCCTCGCGGCCACCGGCCATGATCGCCAGGGTGCCGGCCTCGGCACCCGGGGTGCCACCGGAAACCGGTGCATCGATCCAGTGCACGCCGGTGCGTCGCTCCAGTTCGGCGGCCATCTCGCGGGTCGCCGCCGGTTCGAGGCTGGAGAAATCCACCAGCACCTGCCCGGCCCGCGCCCCTTCCACCACGCCGCCCGGCCCGAACACCACCTCACGCACCACGGCCGTGTCGGCCAGGCAGAGCATGAGGATGTCGGCCTCGGCACACAGCTCGGCCGGGGTTTCGGCACGGCGTGCACCGAGTTCCAGCAGGGGTGTGCATTTGTCGGGAGTCCGGTTCCAGACCGTGAGGGGGAAGCCGGCGGCCAGCAGGCGGCGGGTCATCGGCAGGCCCATGAGGCCGATGCCGGCGAAGGCGATGCGGGGTAACGACATGCTGAGCTCCAGTCGGGCGGAAGCGCCTATCTTAACCGGCTGCCCAGGCCGTGCACCGCCCCGGAAATCGGTGTGTCACCCAGCAGGAAAAATGCACCTCAACGGTGCGAAAGGTAACGGTGCGCACCAGGAGTGCGCACCGATATGGATCAGAGGCCGTCCTTCTGCAGGTGATCCAGGTTCACCGGCTCGCCGGGTTCCGCCCCCAGCTTCTGACGGATGTCCTCGAACATCGCATCGAACTCCTGGTGGTTGTGCACGATCGGTCCGACGCTGGTGTGCAGCCCGTGCTTGTTGGCAATGCGGGTGGCGACGCTGGCGAAGTTGAAGGCGGTATCCCGGTGCAGCTCGAAGGTTTCCTCGAAGCTCACGCCATTGATCACGCCCACCATGCGGAAGTGCAGCATGGTGCCTTCCTCCGCATCACGCCGGACCTCGTAATAGAGGTCGATGGAGAACTCCGGCTGGTTGGGCAGCCCGGGAATGCTGGCACGGTGCAGGTGGCCGGGTTCGAACATGGTGAAGCTCCTTGAGAGACGAACGGGGTGGAAGGAGTCTAGACGGCCTTTGCCGGCAGGCCGCAGCCCTCAGTGACGGGCCGGTGCCTCCAGGCGTTCCTGCACCAGCACCCAGGGCGCCACCACCACGGCCCAGAGGGTGGGATCACGCTCCAGCAGGTCCCGTGCCCGAGCCTCTTCCACGCGCTCCAGCTTGCCGGCCTGCAGCAACGCTGCGACCTGGGGCTTGTCGTCCTCGGCCACGGCCAGGGCGACGCCGACCAGATCCTCCTGACCCTCGACCCAGAGCAGTTGCCCACGGGCGAAGAAGGGCTGCAGCTCCTCCCAGGTGATGGCGGCGGTCTCGCCGAGCAGCTTGGCATAGAGGGTGCTTGAGGATTCGTTCATGGCTTGCTCTGAGTGGGAAAGTAACGGTTGCAGGGCGGGCAATGATAACCAACGCCCGTCATCTTGTTCACAAGTGCAGCCGGACGCTTCCTGCGTCCTTCAGGGCACGCCGTATTTCTATACGTTTGTTGCGATTAGGCGACATAGGAACATTCCGCACCCTCCTGTCGGCTTTTCAAGCCGCAAATCGGCACTCTACACTGTACCGGTACAGTTGCCGGAGGACTCGGCGGGGTGACAAAAAGGACCCTGTCCTCTGCTTTCAGGCAACCAGGACAACAACAACGATAAACATACGAGTGGAGCACTATGAACAAGGCTACCAAGCAGCTTTCCAAACTGTTCGCCGCCATGGCCCTCGCCGGTGCCGCCAGCTACTCCGTAGCGGCCGACACCATCAAGATCGCCATGGCTGGCCCGGTGACCGGTGCGGTCGCCCAGTACGGTGAAATGCAGTTCATCGGCGCCAAGATGGCGATCGAGCAGATCAACAAGGCCGGCGGGGTGAACGGCGCTCAACTCGAAGGCGTGGTCTACGACGACGCGTGCGATCCGAAGCAAGCCGTCGCCGTGGCCAACAAGATCGTCAACGATGGCGTGAAGTACGTCGTTGGCCACCTGTGCTCCAGCTCCACCCAGCCTGCGTCCGACATCTACGAGGACGAAGGCATCCTGATGATCACCCCGGCCTCCACCAGCCCCGAGATCACCGCCCGTGGCTACCAGCTGGTGTTCCGCACCATCGGCCTGGACAGCCTGCAGGGCCCGACCGCCGGCAACTTCATCGCTGACCACATCAAGCCGAAGAACGTCGCCGTCATCCACGACAAGCAGCAGTACGGCGAAGGCATCGCCACGGCCGTGAAGCAGACCCTGGAAGCCAAGGGCGGCAAGGTTGCCCTGTTCGAAGGCATCAACGCCGGCGACAAGGACTTCTCCGCCCTGATCGCCAAGCTGAAGCAGGCCAATGTCGACTTCGTCTACTACGGCGGCTACCACCCCGAGCTGGGCCTGCTGCTGCGCCAGGCTTCCGAGAAAGGCCTGAACGCCCGCTTCATGGGCCCGGAAGGCGTCGGCAACAAGGAAATCTCCGCCATCGCCGGCCCGGCTTCCGAAGGCCTGCTGGTGACCCTGCCGAAGTCCTTCGACCAGGATCCGAAGAACCAGGCGCTGGTAGAGGCCTTCAAGGCCAAGAACGAAGACCCCACCGGTCCGTTCGTGTTCCCGGCCTACGCCGCCGTGCAAGTGATTGCCGAAGGCATCAAGAAGGCCGGCGACGACTCCGCCAAGGTGGCTGAAGCCCTGCGCTCCAACTCCTTCGAAACCCCGACCGGCACCCTCTCCTTCGACAAGAAGGGCGATCTGAAGGACTTCAGCTTCGTGGTGTACGAGTGGCACAAGGACGGCACCAAGACCGAAGCCAAATAAGCTTCCCGCCTTAGCCCAGAGCCCACTGCATCCGCAGTGGGCTTTGTTTATCCGAGATTTACGGGCTCCGCTGCGCCACAAGCGCCGCTTTACGTGATGCCCGAGGAGTTGGGGAATGCCTGATCTCTATCACTACCTGCAACAGCTGGTTAACGGCCTGACCGTTGGCAGCACCTATGCCCTGATCGCCATCGGCTACACCATGGTCTACGGCATCATCGGCATGATCAACTTCGCCCACGGCGAGGTTTACATGATCGGCTCGTACGTAGCCTTCATCGCCATCGCCGGGCTCACCATGCTCGGTCTCGACAGCCTGCCTCTCCTGATGGTGGCGGCCTTCAGCGCCAGCATCATCGTCGCCAGCGCCTATGGCTACAGCATCGAACGGGTGGCCTACCGGCCGCTGCGCGGCAGCAACCGCCTGATCCCGCTGATCTCCGCCATCGGCATGTCGATCTTCCTGCAGAACGAAGTCCTGCTCGCCCAGGACTCCAAGGACAAGGCGATCCCGAACCTGCTGCCGGGCAACTTCGTGTTCGGCGAAAGCACCATGAACGGGGTCACCATCTCGTACATGCAGGTGCTGATCTTCGTCGTCACCTTCCTGGTCATGTTCGGCCTCACCCAGTTCATCTCCCGCTCCCGTCTGGGCCGCGCCTGCCGCGCCTGTGCCGAGGACATCAAGATGGCCAACCTGCTGGGGATCAACACCAACAACATCATCGCCCTCACCTTCGTCATCGGCGCCACCCTGGCAGCCATCGCCGCAGTGCTGCTGGGCATGCAGTACGGCGTGATCAACCCGCACCTGGGCTTCCTCGCCGGCATCAAGGCGTTCACCGCCGCGGTACTCGGCGGCATCGGCAGCATCCCCGGCGCCATGCTCGGCGGCCTGGTACTCGGCGTGGCCGAAGCCTTCGGCGCCGACGTGTTCGGTGACCAGTACAAGGACGTGGTGTCCTTCAGCCTGCTGGTCCTGGTCCTGCTGTTCCGCCCCACCGGCATCCTCGGTCGTCCGGAGGTGGAGAAGGTATGAACACCGCCAAGAACCTCAAGACCGCCCTCTTCAGCGCCCTGCTGGTCATCGCGGTCGCCTACCCGGTGCTGGGCCTGAAGCTCAGCACCGTGGGCATCAACCTGCAGGTGCAGGGCGCAAGCCCCGCCGTGCTCTGGACCATCGCCGGCTGTGCCATCGCCATGTTCTTCTGGCAGCTGTTCCGCAACCAGCTGACCGAAGCCTGGAGCAAGGCCCCGAGCCGGCCGAAGCTGTCGGACAAGGCCACCAACTTCCTCACCCTGCCCTCCACCCAGCGCTGGATCATCCTCGGCCTGATCGTGGTCGCCCTAGCCTGGCCGTTCTTCGGCTCGCGCGGTGCGGTGGACATCGCCACGCTGATCCTGATCTACGTGATGCTCGGCCTCGGCCTGAACATCGTGGTCGGCCTCGCCGGCCTGCTGGACCTGGGCTACGTCGGCTTCTACGCCGTGGGCGCCTACAGCTACGCGCTGCTGTCGCACTACTACGGCCTGGGCTTCTGGGTGTGCCTGCCGATCGCCGGCATGATGGCCGCGCTGTTCGGCTTCCTGCTGGGCTTCCCGGTGCTGCGCCTGCGCGGTGACTACCTGGCCATCGTGACCCTCGGCTTCGGCGAGATCATCCGCATCCTGCTGCGCAACCTCACCGGGATCACCGGCGGCCCCAACGGCATCAGCAACATCGAGAAGCCCAGCCTGTTCGGCCTCACCTTCGAGCGTCGCGCGGCCGAGGGCATGCAGACCTTCCACGAGTACTTCGGGATTGCCTACAACTCCCAGTACAAGGTGGTGTTCCTCTACCTGGTGGCGCTGCTGCTGGTGCTGCTGACCCTGTTCGTGATCAACCGCCTCCTGCGCATGCCCATCGGCCGTGCCTGGGAAGCGCTGCGCGAAGACGAGATCGCCTGCCGCGCGCTGGGGATGAACCCCACCGTGATCAAGCTCTCGGCCTTTACCCTGGGCGCCTGCTTCGCCGGTTTCGCCGGCAGCTTCTTCGCCGCACGCCAGGGCCTGGTGACCCCTGAGTCCTTCACCTTCATCGAGTCGGCGATCATCCTCGCCATCGTGGTGCTGGGCGGCATGGGCTCGCAGCTGGGGGTGATCCTCGCTGCGGTGGTGATGATCCTGCTGCCGGAACTCGCCCGTGAATTCAACGAGTACCGCATGCTGATGTTCGGCGCCCTGATGGTGCTGATGATGATCTGGCGTCCGCAGGGCCTCCTGCCCATGCAGCGTCCCCACCTGGAGCTGAAGCAATGAGCCGCACCATCCTCGAAGTAAGCGGCCTCTCCATGCGCTTCGGCGGCCTGCTGGCCGTCAATGGTGTGGCCCTGAACGTCAAAGAAAAGCAGGTGGTCTCGATGATCGGCCCCAACGGCGCCGGCAAGACCACCGTGTTCAACTGCCTCACCGGCTTCTACCAGCCGACCGGGGGCAACATCCTGCTGGACGGCGAGCAGATCGCCGGCCTGCCGGGCCACAAGATCGCCCGCAAGGGTGTGGTCCGCACCTTCCAGAACGTCCGCCTGTTCAAGGAAATGACGGCGGTGGAGAACCTGCTGGTCGCCCAGCACCGCCACCTCAACACCAATTTCCTGGCCGGCCTGTTCAAGACCCCGGGCTTCCGCAGGAGCGAACGCGAGGCCATGGACCTGGCGGCGCACTGGCTGGAGCAGGTCAACCTCACCGACGTGGCCAACCGCCCCGCCGGCACCCTCGCCTACGGCCAGCAGCGCCGGCTGGAGATCGCCCGCTGCATGATGACGCGCCCGCGCATCCTCATGCTCGACGAGCCCGCCGCCGGCCTGAACCCGCGCGAGACCGAGGACCTGAAGGCGCTGATCGCCCTGCTGCGCAACGAGCACAACGTCACCGTGCTGCTGATCGAGCACGACATGCACCTGGTGATGAGCATTTCCGACCACATCTACGTGATCAACCAGGGCACGCCCCTGGCCGACGGTACGCCGGAGCAGATCCGCAGCAACCCGGATGTGATCAAAGCCTATCTGGGGGAGGCCTGAGTCATGCTGAGTTTCGACAAGGTTTCCACCTTCTACGGCAAGGTCCAGGCGCTGCACGACGTCAGCATGGAAGTCAGCCGTGGCGAGATCGTCACCCTGATCGGTGCCAACGGTGCCGGCAAGTCCACCCTGCTGATGACCCTCTGCGGCTCGCCGCGTGCGGCCAGCGGCAGCATCCGCTACCTCGGCGAGGAGCTGGTGGGCCAGGAGTCCAGCGACATCATGCGCAAGAGCATCGCGGTGGTGCCGGAAGGCCGCCGTGTGTTCGCCCGCCTGACCGTCGAGGAGAACCTGGCCATGGGCGGTTTCTTCACGCCCAAGGGTGACTACCAGGAGCAGCTGGACAAGATCCTGCACCTGTTCCCGCGCCTCAAGGAACGCTATGCCCAGCGCGCCGGCACCATGTCCGGCGGCGAACAGCAGATGCTCGCCATCGGCCGCGCGCTGATGAGCAAGCCCCAGCTGTTGCTGCTGGACGAGCCGTCCCTGGGCCTGGCGCCGATCATCATCCAGCAGATCTTCGACATCATCGAACAGCTGCGCCGTGATGGCGTGACCGTGTTCCTCGTCGAGCAGAACGCCAACCAGGCGCTCAAGCTGGCAGATCGCGGCTACGTGCTGGAGAACGGACGGATCGTCATGCAGGGCACCGGTGAAGCCCTGCTCACCGACCCCAAGGTGCGCGACGCGTACCTGGGCGGCTGATCCCGCAGCGACACGACAACGGCCCCGGAAGGGGCCGTTTTCGTTTGTGTCGCCAGAGCCCCGGAGCCTGGCTGGACGCACAATGGTGGACCGACGAAGCGCGGTCCACCCTGCGGCGTTTAGCCGGCAATCGCCTGGAAACGATGGGCTTCGCACAGCTCAGCCCATCCTACGGGTGACGTCGGCTCGTAGGATGCGCTGAGGCACGAGACGCATCACACCAGGGCACGGGGTTGCAGCTCTTCCCATCCACCATCGGTGCCTTGGCTGGACGCACAACGGTGGACCGATGAAGCGCGGCCCAGCCTGCGGCGTTTAGCCGGTAATCGCCTGAATATGATGGGCTTCGCACAGCTCAGCCCATCCTACGGGTGACGTCGGTTCGTAGGATGTGCTGAGGCACGAAGCGCATCACACCGGGGCAGCTCCCACCGAGCCTGCGCCCATGGCATTGCAGATGACTCCGCCCTATGCCCCGAGCTCCAGCCGGTCGAGGGCCTGGCGGCTGCGCTCGAACCAGTCCAGCAGGTAGTCCACCAGCACCTGGGTACGGCGGGGCAGGCCGCTCTGGTAGGGATGCACGAGGAACACCGGCGACTGCCGGGTGCGGTACCCACGCAGCAGCCACACCAGGCGGCCATCCGCCAGTTCGTCGTGCAGCATGTAGGACGGCAGCCGGGCGATGCCGGCGCCGGCCAGGGCGGCCTTCTTCAACAGGCTGTAGTGGTTGCTGGCGAGGTTGCCCGCCACCTGCACCCGCTCCAGCTGGTGCTGGCGGTGGTAGAGCCACTCCTCGTAGCCGGCGTAGTGGGTGTTCAGCAGGCACTGGTGGCCGGCCAGCTCCGCCGGGGCATGGGGTTCACCGTGGCGGGCCAGGTAGCCCGGGGCGGCGCAGGTGATTTCCTCCAGGGAGAACAGTGGCCGGGCCACCAGCCGCTCGTCCTGGTGCGGACCGCTGCGCACGCCCAGGTCGAAGCCCTCGGCAATCAGGTCGCGGTAGGCATTGCTCAGGTCCAGCTCCACCCGCACCGCCGGGTACTGGCGGGTGAAGTCCAGCAGCAACGCATCGAAGAAGGTCTCCCCCAGGGACACCGGCACGCTGATCCGCACCCGACCGGCCACCTCCTCCTGCAGGCGCTTCACCGCCTGCCGTGCCGCCTCCGCCTGGGCCACCAGAGCGCGGGCCTGGGGCAACAGCGCGGCGCCAGCCGCCGTCAGGTCCAGGCGCCGGGTGGTGCGGTGCAACAGCGTCGTGCCCAGCCCCTCCTCCAGATGACGGATGCGCTTGGACAGCTGCCCCTTGCTGCACCCCAGCCGTTCGGCCGCGCGGGTAAAGCTGCCCGCTTCCAGCAAGACGGCGAACGCCGCCAGGTCGTCGAGTTCGCTCACGTGCCCCTCACTGTTTCCAAACGAAAACCCAAGGTTTCCGATTACCCTGCTTATCGGAAACAAAAGCGACTCTACACTGGATTCCGTCATCCCTCAGCCACAGGAATCCCTTCATGAAGATCCTTCTCATCGGCGCCAGCGGCACCATCGGCCAAGCCATCGACAACGAGATCAAGGAGCGCCACGAGATCGTCCGCGTCGGCCACAGCAGCGGCGACTTCCAGGTGGACATCCGCGATGCCGCCTCGATCCGCCGTCTGTTCGAGCAGACCGGGCGCTTCGACGCGCTGATCAGCGCCACCGGCAAGGTGCACTTCGGCGCACTGGCGGAAATGGGCGAAGCGGAATTCGCCAAGGGCCTGGCGGACAAGCTGATGGGCCAGGTGAACCTGGTGCTGATCGGTCGTGAGTTCATCAACGACGGCGGCTCCTTCACCCTCACCTCCGGGGTGCTGAGCGACGACCCGATCCGCGCCGGCGCCTCGGCCAGCATGGTCAACGGTGCCATCGACAGCTTCGTGAAAAGCGCCGCCATCGAACTGCCCCGCGGCCTGCGCATCAACAGCGTCAGCCCCACGGTGATCGAAGAGGCCCTGCCGTCCTACGGCCCGTTCTTCCGCGGCTTCAAGGCCGTGCCGGCAGCCGTCGCAGCCCTGGCCTATGCCAAGAGCGCCGAAGGCGGCCAGACCGGCCAGGTGTACCGCGTCTGGTAAGCCGCTACACCTCGCCGGCGTAGCACACCGGAGAGCTGGACGGCCCTTCGCGGTCCAGCTCCTCTTCGAGGAACTCGGCCAGCACCCGGGCGTTGTTGGCCTGCTCGTCGCGGGCGGCGTAGAGCAGGGTCAGCGTCCCTTCCCGCGCCATCTGCAGCAGTCCCTGCCAGTGCTCCGGGTGCGCCGCCAGCTCGCCCCGGTAGCGCAGGCGGAATTCATCAAAGCGCTCGGGGTCGTGGCAGAAATCGCGGCGCAACGCATCCGAAGGCGCCACCGCCTTCTGCCAGAGCGCCAGCCCCAGTGCCTCCTTGCGGCAACCGCGCGGCCACAGCCGGTCCACCAGCGCCCGCTGGCCATCGCGTTCATCCCAGGGTTCATAAACCCGTTTGCACTGGATCATCCGTCCTCCTCACCCTTGAGCTCGCCGAGGCGCCCCGGTAACGTGGCCGCTTCCCAAGGAGGCCCCCATGCGCATCGTTCGTCCCCTACTGTTCAGTCTGATCCCCCTGTTCGCCGGCTGCCAGGTGTTCACCGGCCCGGAGAAGGCGCCGCAACTCCCGCAGCAGCGGATGCAGGGCGAACTGGAGGCCAGCGAAGGACGCCTGGTGTTCCGCCCCTGCCAGGAGCAGCGCCGCTTCGTGATTACCGACGTGGGCGCTACCGGCATCCTGCAGGAAGCCGCCACCCTCCTGGACGACGGGCCGGGCCCGCTGTTCGCCGACCTCGGCGGCCAGCTGGGTGCGAGCAAGGCCGGTGCCGATGGCCAGCTGGACGTGCGCCGCCTGTACCGCCTGCAGCGCGAGGGCCATGGCTGCGACGACCCGAACTTCCGCCGCCTGCTGCTGCGTGCCAGCGGCAACGAGCCGTCCTGGAACGTCAACGTCAGCAACGCCGGCCTGGTGCTGGAACAGCCGGAGCAGCCGCCGCTGGCCATTCCCTACATGGAAGAACAACTGCCCGACGGCCGCTTCAACCTCACCAGCGAAGCCAACGGCCGCCGGGTGGAGCTGTGGATCGCCCCGAAACGCTGCGTCGACAGCATGAGCGGCGCCGTCGAGCACCTCTCCGCCGAACTGCGCCTGGACGGCAAGGCCCTGCGCGGCTGCGCCGCTTTCGGTGGCGCCCGCAACGACTGAACCGTTGTTTCCCTCCCCCGCCTCGGCCCGTTCCCAGGGCCGGAGCGGCCCCCGTTCGCCGATGACCTCCTAAGCTTGCAGGCAGGACACGCAAGAAGGAGAACGTCATGCTGCGCATCGCATTGAACGGGTATGGACGCATCGGCCGGGCCATTGTCCGCGCCGTGTTCGAACGGGGCCTCGACCAGCAGGTGCGGATCGAAGCCATCAACGACCTCGGCGATTTCGCCACCCTCGCCCACCTCACCCGCTTCGACTCCACCTTCGGCCGCTTCGCCGGCCCCCTCGAACTGCGCCAGGACCACCTGCACGTCGGCACCCAGGCGATCCGCCTGCTGGCCGAGCCGGAACCCGGCAACCTGCCCTGGGCGGACCTGGGGGTGGACCTGGTGCTGGAATGCTCGGGGCGGATGAAGAAGCGCGAACAGGTGGAACGGCACCTGGCCGCCGGGGCCTCCCACGTGCTGCTCTCCCACCCGCTGGACAGCGCCGACCTGACGGTGGTGTACGGGGTCAACCACGACCAGCTGGGTGACCAGCGCATCGTCTCCAACGCCTCCTGCACCACCAACTGCCTGGCGCCCCTGGCCAAGGTGCTGCATGCCGCCGTGGGCATCCGCAGCGGCCTGGTGACCACGGTGCACGCCTACACCAACGACCAGAACCTGCTGGACAAGACCCACGACGACCTCTACCGCGCGCGGGCCGCCGCCCTCTCGATGATTCCCACCAGCACCGGCGCGGCACGGGCCATCGGCCTGGTGCTGCCGGAGCTGGCCGGGCGCCTCGACGGCCTGGCGGTCAGGGTGCCGACCCCCAACGTCTCGCTGGTGGACCTGAGCTTCATCGCCGAGCGCCCCACCACCCGCGAGGCGGTCAACGCCGCACTGCGCGAAGGCGCCTTCCGCCTGCCGGAGGGGGTGATGAGCTGCAACGAGCTGCCGCTGGTGTCGGTGGACTTCAACGGCTACCCGGTGTCCTGCGTCGCCGACCTGACCCAGACGCGGGTGCAGGACGAGCTGGTGAAGGTGCTCGCCTGGTACGACAACGAATGGGCCTTCGCCCACCGCATGCTGGATGTGGCCCTCGCCTGGCGAGGGGGCGAGGCCCGGCACGCCGTTGAATGACGCACACGGCGCCGCGGCAGCGCCGTGTGCGTTTCAACAGCCTGTCAGAGCCCGGCCACCGCCAGCGAATCCGGCAGGGGCGCGCCCTGCTCGGCGCAGGCGGCGATCTGCGCGACCAGGGGATCGAGGTCGAACCCCTGGCTCGCCAGCCAGGCCGGATCGTAGTAGGTGGTCGCGTAGCGCTCGCCGCCGTCGCAGAGGATCGCCACCACCGAGCCCTGCTCGCCCTTGGCCGCCATGTCTGCGGCCACCCGCAAGGCCCCCACCAGGTTGGTCCCGCTGGAGCCACCGACCCGCCGCCCCAGGCGCTGCGCCAGGTAGTGCATAGCCGCCAGGGACAGCGCATCCGGCACCTTGGCCATCGCATCGATCACCTGGGGCAGGAAGGACGCCTCGACCCGAGGCCGGCCAATGCCCTCGATGCGCGACCCGCAGCCCAGGGTCAGGTTGCGGTCGCCACTCACATAGGCATCGAAGAACACCGAGCGCTCGGCGTCGGCACACAGCACCCGGGTCGGGTGCTGGCGGTAGCGCACGTAGCGCCCGAGGGTGGCCAGGGTGCCGCCCGTGCCGGGGCTGGACACCAGCCAGCTCGGCTCCGGGTGCGGCTCGTGGCGCATCTGCTGGAAGATCGACTCGGCGATGTTGTTGTTCGCCCGCCAGTCGGTGGCGCGCTCGGCGTAGGTGAACTGGTCCATGAAGTGGCCGCCGCTCTCCCGCGCCAGTCGTTCGGACTCGGCATAGATCTGCGTCGGGTCGCTCACCAGGTGGCTGCGGCCGCCATAGAAGGCGATCTGGGCGATCTTCTCCGGGGAGGTGCTGGCCGGCATCACGGCGATGAACGGCAACCCCAGCAGGCGCGCGAAGTAGGCCTCGGACACCGCCGTGGAGCCGCTGGAGGCCTCGATCACCGGCGCTCCCGGCTTCAGCCAGCCGTTGCACAGCGCATAGAGGAACAGCGAACGGGCCAGGCGGTGCTTGAGGCTGCCGGTGGGGTGGCTGGACTCGTCCTTGAAATACAGGTCGACACCCGGGAAGCCCGGCAGCGCGAGGGGGATCAGGTGGGTATCGGCGCTGCGCTGGAAGTCGGCCTCGATGAGGCGGATGGCGTCGCGGGTCCAACGGCGGAAATCAGCGGGCATGGTGTGTACTCAATCGAGGATGCCGGCCGGGGCCGGCGGGGCGCTGCGCCACTGGCTGAGGGCCACCCCGGCGAATACCAGGGCAGCGGCGCAGAACTGGGCAGGGCTGAGGCGTTCGTCCAGCAGCAGCATGGCGAAGATCAGGGTGAACACCGGGATCAGGTTGATGAAGCCGGTGGCCTGGCTTGCCGGCAGGCGCCCCACGCCGAAATTGTAGAGGCCATAGGCGCCGACGGTAACCACGATGCCGAGGTAGACCATCGACCCCAGCGCCAGCGGGCTGATGACGGCGGGCAAGGGCTCGCCCAGCAGCGCCACCGGCAGGAAGAACCCGGCCCCGATGAACGCCTGCAAGGCGGTCAGGTGGAAGGCCGAGTAGCGCGACGACAGGTGCTTGAGCAGCAGCGTGTAGCCGGTGGCGCAGAGCATCGCGAGGAATTCGTAGAAGTTGCCCAGCAGGGGCGCGCGGGCATGGGCGTCCGACTCGCTGGCCAGGCTCAGCCACACCGCGCCGAGCACCGCCAGCAGGAAGCCGGCCAGGGTGGTGCGGGTGATGCGCTCCCGGAGGAACAGGTAGGCCCCCACCGCTACCAGCAGCGGCAACAGCGCCGTGATCATCCCCGCCTGGGAGGCGCTGGTGTGCTCCAGCGCCAGGGCTTCGAAGATGAAATAGAGGCAGGGCTCGCAGGCGCCCAGGGCCAGGAAGTACTTCCAGTCGCCGGGCCGGGGTTCAGCCCTCCCCCGCCAGCGCCAGGCCAGCAGGAACACCAGGCTGCCGAGGGCCATGCGGGCGAAGATCACCCACATCGACGGCACCTCGCGGAAAGCGAACTTGAGGGCGATGAACGAGCTGCCCCACAGCGCCATGGCCAGCACCAGGCAGACCACTGCCACCCACCGAGCCTGCTGCGTCATGCCCCATCTCCGGAAAAATCGACAGTCTAGGGGGCGGCAGGCGCCCCCGACAGGCACAGCCGCCCGGCAAAACTGTTACTGCTGCCAGGGTTTGCCGCGGGTCCGCGACGTGAGCGGCAGCTGCTGCAGCACGGCGGCCTTGGCCAGCATGTAGGCACTGACCGGGGCACTGATGAAGAGGAACAGGCTGATCAGCAGCTCGTGGAAGCTGAGCGTGCCGGACACCCAGGAGAAGTACACCAGCGACCCCATCACCAGGCTGCCCACACCCAGGGTGGTGGCCTTGGTCGGCCCGTGCAGGCGCATGAAGAAGTCCGGCAGGCGATAGAGGCCGATGGCACCGATCAGCACGAACAGCGCCCCCAGCAGCAGCAGCAGGGAAACCAGGATCTCGGCCCACAGGGGCAGGTCGGCGATGTTCATTCGATGATGTCTCCGCGCAGCATGTACTTGGCCACCGCCACCGTGCCGACGAACCCCAGCACGGCGATCAGCAGCGCCACCTCGAAATACAGGTTGGTGCCTTGCCAGATACCCAGCAGGATCAGCATGGCGATGGCATTGACGTAGAGGGTATCCAGCGCCAGCACCCGGTCGGGCAGGCAGGGCCCGCGCACCAGGCGGGCCAGGGTCAGCAGCATGGCCACCACCAGCAGCCCCAGGCAGACGGGAATCACGTACGCGAGCATGGGAACACCTCCTTGAGGGGCGCTTCGTAGCGCTGCTTGATCTCCGCCACCAGCGCGTCGGCATCGGGCACGTCCAGGGCGTGGACCAGCAGGATGCGGCGGTCGCCGCTGAGGTCGGCGGACACCGAGCCCGGGGTCAGGGACACCACGCACACCAGCAGGCTGATGGCCATTTCGTTGTCCAGGTCGATCGGCACCTCGACGAACCCCGGCTGCAGGCGCCGGATCGGGCCGAGGGTCTGGCGGGCCACCAGGAAGTTGGCCACCAGGATGTCCCACAGCACCAGCAGGATGAACCGGGCCAGGCGGGCCGGGCGCCAGGCGCGCGGGTGCTCCAGCATCAGCGGGTTGCACAGCAGCGGGATGAGCACGGCCAGCGCGCCCCCCAGCAGCCACTGGCCGAAGGACAGGGAATCCACCAGCAGCAGCCAGGTGACCAGCAGCAGCAGGCTGGTGGCCGGATGGGGCAAGAGACGACGGATCATGCGCCCGCTCCTGGCAGGACGGCCTGCCGGTAGAGATCGACATCGTGCAGCTGGGTGGCCGTGGCCTCCAGGTAGCCCATCAGCGGGCCCGCCAGCACCACCAGCAGCACCGCCAGGCCCAGCAGGGCAAGGGTGACGGCCAGGCGCACGCCGTCGAGCCCCTCGCCACCGGGCGCATCAGCCCCGGTGGTGCGCCAGAACAGCGTGCTGCCGGCCCGGCTCAGGGCCACCAGGCACAGCAGGCTGCCGCCCAGCAGCACGCCCCACAGCAAGGCCGTCGGCAGGCCCGGCGTCGCGGCCTTGAGCAGCAGCAGCTTGCCGATGAAGCCGGACAGCGGCGGCAGGCCGGCCACCGAAACGGCCGCGAAGAAGAAGGCGCCGCCCAGCAGGGCCGGGTGTTCCAGCAGCGGCCCCTGCACCAGCGCGCCACGGCGTTCGCCACGCTCGCGGCTGATGAGGTCGGCCAGCAGGAACAGCCCGGCCGCCGCCCAGGTGCTGTGCACCAGGTAGTAAAGCGCCGCGCCCAGGGAGGCCGGCGTGCCCAGGGCCACGGCCGCCAGCAGGGTGCCGGCGGAGAGCAGCACCAGATAGGCCACCAGCGCCTGAAGGCTGGCAGCAGCCAGGGCACCGAGTGCGGCCACCGCCATGGTCAGCAGCGCCAGCGGCCACAGCCAGTCGTTGCCCAGGTGGGCCAGCTCACCCGCACCGGCACCGAACACCAGCAGGTAGACCCGCACGATGGAGTAGACGCCCACCTTGGTCATGATCGCGAACAGCGCCGCCACCGGCGCACTGGCCACGGCATAGGCACGCGGCAGCCAGAAGTGCAGCGGCAGCAACGCCGCCTTGAGGGCGAACACCACCAGCAGGAGCAGCCCGGCAGCCGCCAGCAACGGCGCATCGGCGGGTGCCACGGCGGCCACCTTCACCGACAGGTCGGCCATGTTGAGGGTGCCGGTGATGCCGTAGAACACGCCCAGGGCGATCAGGAAGAACGCCGAGCCCACCAGGTTCAGCACCACGTAGTGCAAACCGGCGCGGGTCCGTTCGGCACCGCCACCATGAAACAGCAGCGCATAGGAGGCGATCAGCATCACCTCGAAGAACACGAAGAGGTTGAACAGGTCGCCGGTGGTGAAGGCACCGTTCAGGCCCAGCAACTGGAACTGCAGCAGCGCGTGGAAGCGCATGCCCCGGCGGTCGTCACCCCGGGCCGCATAGATCGCCACGGCGGTGCCGAGCACGGCGGTGACCAGCAGCATCAGCGCGCTGAGGCGGTCCAGCATCAGCACGATGCCGAACGGTGCCTGCCAGCCGCCCAGTGCGTACACCTGCAGGTCGCCTTCCGCCGCCTGCCGCATCAGCAACAGGGCCACGGGAATCAGCGCCAGGCAGGCAAGGATCGACAGGGTGCGCTTGATGCGCTCCAGCGAGGGCAGCATCAGCAGCGCCGCCCCGGCGAACAGGGGCAGGAGGATCGGCAGGATGAGCAGGTGGTTCATCGGCCCTCCCCGTCACGGCGGCCATCGACATGGTCGTTGCCCAGCTCGCCGACGCCCCGCAGGGCCAGGGCCACCACGAAGGCGGTCATGGCGAAGCCGATGACGATGGCGGTGAGCACAAGCGCCTGGGGCAGCGGGTCGGCCGGGGTGCCGCCCTGGCCGAGCACGGCGGCGTCGCCTGCCAGGCGCCCCATGGCGAAGAGGAACAGGTTGACCGCGTAGGACAACAGCGTCAGCCCGAGCACGACCGGGAAGGTGCGCGCCCGGAGCAGCAGGTACAGGCCGCTGGCGGTGAGCAGCCCGAGGGTGACGGCGAACAGGGCTTCCATCAGTGGACCTCCTCGGTCATGGGCGGGTGCAGGCTCAGCTTGCCGAGCCCGGAGAGGATCAGCATCACGGCGCCGACCACGGCGAGGTAGACGCCCAGGTCGAAAGCCAGTGCCGTGGCCAGTTCGAACTCACCCACCAGCGGCAGGTGGAAGTGGTCGAAGGCCGAGGTCAGGAACGGGGCGCCGAAGGCCCAGCTGCCCAGCCCGGTAAGGCCGGCCAGCAGCACGCCGCAGCCGGCCATGCGCTGGTAGCGCAGCGGCAGCCGCGACTCGACGTAGGCCGAACCGCTGGCGATGTACTGCAACACCAGGGCCACGGCGGTGATCAGGCCGGCGATGAAGCCGCCGCCCGGCAGGTTGTGCCCGCGCAGGAAGATGAAGGCCGACACCATCAGCGCCAGGGGCAGCAGCAGCCGCGACAGGGTTTCGAGGATCAGCGGGTGCTTGGCCCGTGCCCAGTTCCGGCCCTGGGGATCGCAGGTGGGGTTGCGCAGCAACAGCCCGGACAGCAGCGCATGCACGCCCACCGCGGCGATCGCCAGCACGGTGATCTCGCCCAGGGTGTCGAACCCGCGGAAGTCCACGAGGATGACGTTGACCACGTTGTGCCCGCCGCCGCCGGGGATGGCGTTGGCGATGAAGTAGTCGGCGATGGTGGTGTACGGGCGGGTCATCACCGCGTAGGTCAGCAGGCCCACCAGGGTGCCGCCGGCGCCGGCCAGGCCGAGGTCGCGGAGGATGCGCAGGCTGGAGCTTTCCGCCGGGGTACGCGAGGGCAGGTAGTACATGGCAAGGATCAGCAGCACCAGGGTCACCACCTCCACCGTCAGCTGGGTCAGTGCCAGGTCGGGCGCGGAGAAGCGGGCGAAGGCCAGGGCCACCAGCAGGCCGCCGACGCCCAGCACCAGCAGCGCCACCATGCGCTGGCGGTGCAGCAACGCCGTCAGCACACCGCTGGCGGCCAGCACCAGCATTCCCACCGCCGTCACGCCATCCAGCCCGGTGAGCGGCCGCGAGCCCGTCAGCGAGGTCAGTGGTGCCAGGGCCACGACCACCACAACGATGGCCGCCAGCAGCAGCACGGCCATGTAGCGCTGCAGGGAGCCGTTCTCCAGCGCGGCGATGAAGCGCGCAGCCACGCCGATCACCCGTTGGACCGCAGCCTCGAAGATTTCCTTCGCGTCCGCGTCCGGCAGCCCTTCGTACCAGCGGAACAGCGGCTTGCGGCCGATGTAGATCAGCACGCCGCCGACCAGTGCCAGGGTACTCATCAGCAACGGAAGGTTGAGTCCGTGCCAGATCGCCAGGCTGTATTCCGGCAGCGTGCCGCCCATGCTCACCGAGGATGCGGCCGCCAGCAGGGGCGCGACGCTGAAGTTCGGCGCCATGCCCACCAGCAGGCACAGGGCGACGAGCACCTCCACCGGCACCTTCATGTAGCGCGGCGGCTCGTGGGGCGGGAACTTGGGCAACTGGCGCGGCTCGCCGTTGAAGAACACGTCGTGGACGAAACGCAGCGAGTAGGCCACCGAGAACACGCCCGCCAGGGTCGCCCCGGCCGGGATCAGCCAGCTGAAGCTGCCCAGCAGGTCCTGCCCGAGGGTCTCGCTGAAGAACATCTCCTTGCTGAGGAAGCCGTTGAGCAACGGCACCCCGGCCATGGCCAGGGAGGCGACCATCGCCAGCACGGCGGTGTGCGGCAGGTAGCGCCACATGCCGTTGATCTGCCGCATGTCGCGGCTGCCGGTCTCGTGGTCGATGATGCCGGCCGCCATGAACAGCGACGCCTTGAAGGTGGCGTGGTTGATGATGTGGAACACCGCCGCGACGTTGGACAGCGGGGTATCCAGGCCGAACAGCAGGGTGATCAGGCCCAGGTGGCTGATGGTGGAATAGGCCAGCAGGCCCTTGAGGTCATGCTGGAACAGCGCCATCCCGGCGCCCAGCAGCAGGGTCGCCAGGCCGCTCAGGCCCACCAGGTAGAACCACAGGTCGGTGCCGGCCAGGGCCGGGTAGAGCCGCGCCAGGAGGAACACACCGGCCTTCACCATGGTCGCCGAGTGCAGGTAGGCGGACACCGGGGTCGGCGCGGCCATGGCGTGGGGCAGCCAGAAGTGGAAGGGGAACTGCGCCGACTTGGTCAGCGCCCCCAGCAGCACCAGGCACAGCATCACCGGGTAGAGGCTGTGCTGGCGGATCAGGTCGCCCCGGGCCAGCACCTCGGTCAGTTCGAAGCTGCCGGCGATCTGCCCGAGCAGGAGGATGCCCGCCAGCAACGCCAGGCCGCCGCCACCGGTGACCGCCAGCGCCATGCGCGCGCCCTTGCGAGCGTCGGAGCGGTGCCCCCAGAAACCGATCAGCAGGAACGACGACAGGCTAGTGGCCTCCCAGAACACCAGCATCAGCAACAGGTTCTCGGACAGCACCACGCCGAGCATGGCACCCATGAACAGCAGCAGGTAGGCGAAGAAGCGGCCACAGGGCTCGCGCTCGGAGAGGTAGTAGCGGGCGTAGAGGATCACCAGCAGGCCGATGCCGAGGATCATCAGTGCGAAGAGGAAGCCCAGTCCATCCAGGCGCAGGCTGAAGTTCAGCCCCAGCTGCGGCAACCAGGGGATGGACAGTTTCAGGACCTCCCCACCCAGCACGGTGCCGGCCTGGGCGAGCAGCAGGCCAAGGCCGATGGCCGGCGCCACGGCGGCTGCCAGCGCGGCACGGGTGCGGCAATGGCGGCCGAACAGCAGCGGCAACAGGGTTCCCAGGAACGGCAGGGCGACGATCAGCGCCAGTAGCATCGAAATCCTCCTCTTTCGGCCTGCCAGCGCTGAGCACGGCAATGGCGATGCGGTGATCGATTATCCAGAACTATCGATCACCGCGCATGCATGAATTATTTCAAAACCTAGCAAGCCGGAACAGGCGACCCGCTCTACAGAGCCATGAATCGCCTGCCGGTTGGCTGGTGAGATGAAGCGTAGGGGACGAACCGGCGGAAAGCCCGCCGGTTGCGGGGGGATGGATCAGTGGGTCACGCGGCTGGTGCCATTGACGGTCATGATGCGAACACGTTCGCCGACACGGAAGATCTCGTTTTCCTGCACTTCCTGCACGTAGGCGCGCATGGAACCGTCATCCTCGCGCACGGTGATCTCCACGCCCTGGGTGCGGGTCAGGCCTTCTTCGGTCGCGGCGCCCAGCAGGCCACCGGCCACGGCGCCGATCACGGCGGCCACCACACTGCCACGGCCACCGCCGATGGCGCTGCCGCCGACACCGCCCACCACCGCACCGGCACCGGCACCGATGGGGGTCTTGGTGCCCTCGATCTTCACCGGGCGCAGCGATTCGATGGTCCCCATGCGCACGGTCTGCACCTGGCGGGCCTCGGCGCGGGAGTAGGTGTCTCCGGTCAGGCTCGATTGACAGCCGCTCAGAAGCATCGCCATCGAGGCGAACGAAGCGGCCAGCAGAACGGATTTACGCATGATTTTTCCTCCAGATTGGATGCGCCTCCATTAGACTGCGCGGCACCTTCAACTGTCACTCGACGCTCGGCCAAAGTGCAGACTCGTTCAGTTTCCGTACAGCCACGGCCATCGGACAACGAAACGACGCCAGGGTGCCGAGCAGCAAGGTTAGTCCATGGATTACTTCATCATCGTCGTCACCACCGTCGCGGGCCTGTACTTCCACTGGTGGATCTACGTGCGCATCAAGCGCTGGGTGGACCGCGACCTGGCCCTGTCGATGGCGGGGGACGACCCGCAGCGCCGCGCCTACATGCTGGAGCAACTGGAGGCGGCGAAGGCTGCGGGGATCAAGCGCAAGGCGCTGCAGGCCTGGCTGGAGCAGGCGGCCAGCCGTTACCCGCAGCCGCCCCAGGCGTCCTAGGGCGCGAGGCGCTCGCGCTGCCAGCGCCCATCTACCAGGCGGTAGTTGAGGCGGTCGTGCAGCCGGCTGGGGCGCCCCTGCCAGAACTCGACGCGCTCCGGCAGCAGCCGGTAGCCGCCCCAGTGCGGCGGGCAGGTGGGGGACTGGTTGAGGAAACGCCGCTCGGTGTCGGCCAGCAAGGCCTCCAGTTCGGCGCGATCGGCGATCACCCGGCTCTGCGGTGAGGCCCAGGCGCCAATGCGGCTGCCCAGCGGGCGGACCTGGAAGTAGGCGTCCGACTCCGCCGGAGTCACCCGCTCCACGCGCCCCTCGATGCGCACCTGGCGCTCCAGGCTGGGCCAGAAGAAGGTCATGGCCGCGAACGGCCGCGCCGCCAGTTGCTCGCCCTTGGCGCTGTCGTAGTTGCTGAAGAAGGTGAAGCCACGCTCATCCAGCCCCTTGAGCAGCAGCACCCGGCAATGGGGGCGCCCATCGGCGTCCACCGTGGCCAGGGTCATGGCGTTGGGTTCGACGGGCAATTGCTCGGTCTTCACCGCCTCGTCGAACCAGCGGTGGAACAGCGCGAGCGGCTCCTGGGGGGCCTGCTCCTCGCTGAGTCCGTCGCGGGTGTAGTCGCGGCGCATATCGGCCAGGGTCTGGGTCATGGGGGCTCTCCGGAAAGGGAAAACGCTAGCCTATCCGAGGATTGCTCACTTGCCTTGATCTGCCGCAACCGCCTGCTGGGCGACCTTGGGCGGCTGGTTGTAACGCGCCAGCAGGGCCACCAGGGTGTCCTGCGGGGTGAGGACGATTTCCACACGGCGGTTCAGGGCGCGGCCGTCCTTGCTGTCGTTGGCGGCGCGCGGCATGTCGGAGCCCACGCCCTTCAGCGACAGGCGGTCACGCTGCAGCCCGCTGAGGCGGAAGATGGCAGCCACGGCCTGGGCCCGCTCCTGGCTGAGCTGGCGGTTCTTGGCGTCGTCGCCGGACGGATCGGCATGGCCGAGCACCAGCACGCCGGTCTTGGCATCGCCCTCCACCAGCTTGGCAACGCGGGACACCGGCCCGAGGGAGATCGGCAGCAGCATGCTCGGGCGGTCCGGGTTGAAGGAACCGTCCACCGGCGCGGTGACCACCAGCACGTTGTCGCGGCGCTCCACTTCCATGCGCGAGCCCTTCACCGCTTCACGCAGGCGCGGCTCGTACTGGTCCAGCCAGGCCTGGGTGGCCTGGGTGTCGATCTTGGCGACCTTGGCCGGCTCGGCCTTCTGCTCGCCCCCACCGAACGGCCACCACCAGTGGTGGGTGCCGCTGTTCTGCGCCTGGGCCTCCGCCGGCTGCTTGTCATGGCTGAAGGTGCTGCAACCAGCAACGGTCATGCAGAGGATCAAGGTGGAGTACTTGAACAGCTTCATGGAAAGGACCCGTGACAGGAGGGGTGAAGAAAGCCGATGCGCCATCGCGTGATGGCGCATCAATCTCAGATTCAGGCTGAAATTCTGGACGCAACCCATTAATCCGAAAAGGGATATTCGTTCCAGCTGACGAGTGGCGCTACAGGCAGCTGGCCAGGGTGCGTGCCAGGTGCTGGGCGCGGGGGTCCATCAGCACGTAGGGACCGAGGGTGTTGGTGACGAAGCCGAAGGCCACGTCGCGCTCCGGATCGGCAAAACCGATGGAACCGCCCGCACCCGGATGGCCGAACGCCAGGCGCCCCATGCCGTAGGTGGCATTGGGCACATCGGGCTGCTCCAGCATGCAACCCAGGCCGAAACGGGTCTGGGTCAGCAGGGTGCGGTCGTCACCCAGGCTGTGTTCGCGGGTCAGCTCGGCCAGCAGTGCCGAGTCCAGCAGGCTGCCATCCAGCAGGCCGGCATAGAAGCCGGCCAGGCTGCGGGCATTGCCGTGGCCGTTGGCCGCCGGCTGCTGCATGCGCCGCCATTCGGGCTTGTTGGTGCTGGTCATGATCGACGGCGGGTTGGTGAAGGCACGGGTACTGAGGGCGTTGGGCTCGCTCATCATGCACTTGAGCAGGCGCTGGGCCGCCGCATCCCCCAGGTTGCCCTTGCCCCGGGCGATGTGGGCGACGCGGTGGAATTCGGCATCGTCCAGGCCGACGTGAAAGTCCAGCCCCAGGGGCCGGGCCACGCGGGCCACGATGGATTCACCGGGGCCACGGCCATCGACACGGCGGATCAGTTCGCCCACCAGCCAGCCGTAGGTGATGGGCGCGTAGCCATGGCCCTCGCCCGGCGTCCACCAGGGCTGCTCGGCGGCCAGGGCGGTCGTCATGGCGTCCCAGTCGTAGAGCGCCTCGGCCGGCAACGGCTCGCGGATCGCCGGCAAGCCGGCACGATGGCTGAGCAGGTGGCGCAGGGTGATGCGCTCCTTGCCGGCGGCAGCGAACTCCGGCCACAGGCGGGCGACCGGTGCATCGAGGTCGAGCTTGCCCTCCCCCACCAGCTGCAGGGCGGTGACGGCGGCATAGGTCTTGGTGCAGGAGAAGAGGTTCAGCAGGGTGTCGCTGTGCCAGGCCTGCTGGCCGTCCTTGTCGGCGGTGCCGGCCCACAGGTCGAGCACGGTCTCCCCGCCCACCTGCACGCACAGCGCGGCCCCGCGCTCCTGGGAGCCCTCGAACAGGGCGGCGAACTGGTCGCGCACCGCTTCGAAACGCAAGTCGAAGTAACCCTGGATCTGCACCATCACTCTCCTTCAAAAAAGACGACGGCGGCATTGTTGCGATGCCGCCGTCTGCTGTGAACCCCGCTGAAGTTCGGCGCGGATGGCCTCAGTTCGCGGCGGGTTGTGCCGGCGCTGCATCCTTGGCCTCGGGTGCAGGCTGGGCCGGCGCGGGGCTGGATGCCTCGGGCTTCGGCGCTTCGCTGGCCTCAGGCTCGGCCTTGGGTGCCTCGGCTTTCGGCGCCTCGGGCTTCGCCGGCTCGGTCTTCGGGGCTTCCGGCTTGGCGGCTTCAGGCTTGGGTGCCTGAGCCTTCGGCGTCTCGGGCTTGGCGGGCGCGGCCTTCGGTGCGCTGGCCGGCTGCTTGGCCGAGTCGTTCACTGCCGGAGCGGGAGCGGCCAGTTGCGCGGCGATGTCGAGGTTGGTCTTG
This sequence comes from Pseudomonas sp. FeS53a, assembly GCF_000931385.1. Taxonomy (NCBI): domain Bacteria; kingdom Pseudomonadati; phylum Pseudomonadota; class Gammaproteobacteria; order Pseudomonadales; family Pseudomonadaceae; genus Pseudomonas; species Pseudomonas sp. FeS53a. Next base: position 137,802 of record NZ_JYFT01000078.1, on the reverse strand, counting down.
CGCACCGACTTGACGAAGCCCTCGTAGGGGCGGTCAGTGATGGCCACCAGGCCGAGGTGGCCGTTCTCGCCATCCAGCAGGCGACCGCTGGCGGGCTGGTCGAGGTACTGGAACCAGTGGGCACCGACGATCAGCGGTTCCTCCAGGGCCTTCTTGAGGAAGTTGGCGTAGGCCGGGCCACGCTCCTCTTCCTTGTAGACCTCGGAGACACCGCCCCAGAACGGGCCCCGGTCGCGGGAACCGAAATGGAACTCGGTGACCAGCAGCGGCTTGTCCAGCTTGCGCAGGAACTCGAAGTCATGCCCCTGCTGCGGCTCGCGGGTGTAGAAGTTGAAGCTGAGCACGTCGCAATACTGGGCGCAGGACTCCACGGCCTCCGGCACGGTGGCGGCGAAGCGCCCGCCCAGCAGCAGGTGGTTCGGTGCGTGCCACTTCATCGACTCGGCGATGGTCTTGAAGTAGGTGTCGGCGAAGAAGCGCTGGAAGCGCTTGAGGTCTTCCTCGATGGCCGGGTGCTCGGGATTGGGCAGCGGTGCCTCGAAGCCCGGGTCCTCCATCAGCTCCCAGGCCGGCAGCTCGATGCCCCAGGCCTGGGACAGGCCCTGCTGGTTGCGGTACTTGTCGCGCAGCTGCTTGAGGAAGGCACGCTTGGCCGGCACGTCGGTGGTCAGGCGCAGGGTGCCGTAGGCCAGGGCGTAGCGGGACTTGGGATCGCTGCCGGGGCCGGCCCAGGCCAGCTCGTTGTCGGCGAAGTAGCCGATCAGCCAGGGGTCGTCGCGGTGGTCACGGGCGGCAATGGCAATCGCCCGCTCGGCCGCCATGGCAAAGCGCGGGTCGAACGGGTCGGGCATGCCGCCCCACCAGTCGAGGCCGGTGCTGATGGTGGCGAAATCGCCATGGATCGACAGCGGCAGGGTGTAGGGCATGCGTTGGGCGGTGCCGAATTCGCCGGCGCTCCAGTTGCCCACGGTGTTGAAGCCCCAGGCTTTCAGGCGATCCAGGCTGTGTTCGACCCAGCGCGCAGGCTCCTGCGGACCGTAGGTGCGCTCCAGGTTGGCCCGGTAGAAGTCGTACCAGCGACCATGGTCGAAGGCCCGCCCCTTGTTGGAGCCGGTCTCGCGGCGGCTGTCGCCGTTGCCGTACCAGTTGGCGAGGGGTTCGCCGTCCTTGGGCAGCGCGGTGAACATGCCCTCGCGGCCTTCGACGTAGGTCTGGCTGTTGTCCGGGGTGACGGTGTTGACGCCCAGGGAGAAGAACGGGTGGCCTTCGGGAGAGACCAGGTACCAGCGCCCGTCACGCTTCTCGGTGCGGAAGAACCCGCTGGCCTCGAAGCTCGGGCCACCGAGCCAACCGCCGTAGGCGTCCTGCTCGGGCAGCTTGGCCTTCCATTCCTCCAGTTGCTTGCGCTCCTTCTCGGCGGCCGCCTTGAGCTGCTCATCGCTCTTGACCTTCTCCGGCCAGTCGGCGCGGGTGTACTGGCCGTAGGCATCGATCAGGCCGGCGTAGAAATCAGCCTGGGGGTTCTTGTCCTCGGTGCCGAAGCGGCCCAGCAGGATGTTCTGCGCCGCGTCCGGGTGCTCCAGGGAAAGGGTCACGGCGGTGACCTTGGACAGGTCCAGCTCGCCTTCCACCTCAGTGGCCAGCAGGTAGCGCTTGCCATCCTTCACCCAGGGCTGGGGCGGCGCGGCGCGCATGCCCTGGGCACGGGGAGAGGTGGCGGCCAGGGGCAGCAGCAGGGTCTGGGCAGGGCCGGCCGGCAGGGCGATGCGGCTGCGCAAGGTCTTGCCGTCGGCGCTTTCGACGGTGACGTCGAGGGTGATGGCCCAGTCCTGGGCGCTTTGCAGGCGCAGGCTCATGACGCCGGCCTGGCTCCAGTCCCAGGTGCCGTTCTGCGGCGCCAGGCGCAGGCTGGGCTTCTCGGCCGGGTTGAAGGTCAGGCGACGCAGCACCTCGCCCTCGGGCGTGGTTTCCGCGGTGACGCTGGGCAGGGCAGCGTCCTGGGTGGTGACGGTGACGGCGTCCAGCGGACGCACGAAATTGAACAGCGTGTCGGCCTGGACGGAGGCGCTCATGCCGGCCAGGGCCAGCACGATGGGCAGCAGGCGTGCCGATTTAGGTGTCGAGAACATCAAGCCGATCCCCAAGAAAAGTCAGTGCATAGACAACGGATCCGGCGAATGTTGCCGCTGATCGAGCGATCCGTGTCCGCGCGAGCGGGCAATGATCGCAGAGGCAAGCCCGGCGTCAAGCGCCGGGGACCGTCCGGTCATTCGATCTCGCGTCGGAAGGGGGGCAGCGCGTTGAGGATGGCCTTGCCATAACGCTGGGTGACCACCCGGCGATCCAGCAGGGTGATGGTGCCGCGGTCGCTTTCAGTACGCAGCAGGCGACCACAGGCCTGCACCAGGCGCAGGGAGGCATCGGGCACGGCGATCTCCATGAAGGGGTTGCCGCCACGGGCCTCGATCCACTCGGCCAGGGCCGCTTCCACCGGGTCATCCGGCACCGCGAAGGGGATCTTGGCGATCACCACGTGCTCGCAGTAGGCACCCGGCAGGTCCACACCCTCGGCGAAGGACGCCAGGCCGAACAGCACGCTGGGCTCGCCGTCGTCCACCCGAGCCTTGTGCTTGTTGAGGGTCTCCTGCTTGGACAGGTTGCCCTGGATCAGCACCCGCTTGCGCCAGTCGCGCTCCAGCCCGTCGAACACGTCCTGCATCTGCCGGCGCGAGGCGAACAGCACCAGGGTGCCCCGGGCGCCTTCCACCAGGCGTGGCAGCTCGCGGGTGATGGCGGCGGTGTGGGCGGCGGCGTCACGGGGGTCGGCCTTGAGGTCCGGCACTCGCAGCAGGCCGGCATCGGCATGGTGGAAGGGGCTGGGCACCACGGCCGTGACCGACTGCCGCGGCAGGCCGGCGCGCATGCGATAGCGGTCGAAGGTGCCGAGCGCGGTGAGGGTCGCCGAGGTCACCAGGGCGCCGTGGGCAACGTTCCACAGGTTCCGCCGCAGGGTCTCGGCGGCGAGGATCGGGCTGGCGTTGACCTCGATGTCGTAGGCCGCGCCGAACTCGGCGAGGGTCAGCCAGCGCGCCATGGGCGGGCTTTCCTCCGGGTCCTCGGTGGTGAAGGCGGTCCACAGCTCCCAGTTGTTCTGGGCGCGGGTCTGCAGGCTGCCGAACAGCGGGTACCACTCCTCGGCCTGCTGGCTGGAGAGGCCGTTGGCACCCTCCCCGTCCATGGCTTCCTTGAGCAGTTCGGCCAGGCGGGTGAACAGGTCGTTGAGCTTGGCGAAGCCTTTCTTCAGCTCGATGCCCATCTCCACCAGGTGCTCCGGCACCACGCCGCCCTCGAATCGGTGGCGCGGGCGCTCGCGGCCTTCCATGTCTTCGCCGGCCCGGAAGTCGGCCAGCTCTTCGCAAGCGGTGAACATGAATTGCTGCTGGGCCCGGATCTCCCGCGCCAGCTCGGGCACGTTCTCGATCAGGCGGCCCATGTCCCCCGGCAGCGGGTGCTGGGCCAGCAGTTTGGTGAGGTTCTTGGCCACCGTCTCCAGCCAGTCGGCGGTGGAGCGCAGGCGGGTGTAGTGGGCGAAGTGGCCGATGGCCTTGTCCGGCAGGTGGTGGCCCTCGTCGAACACGTAGAGGGTTTCGCGCGGGTCGGGCAGCACGGCGCCACCGCCCAGGGCAAGGTCGGCCAGGACCATGTCGTGGTTGGTGACGATCACGTCCACCTTGGTCATGCCCTCACGCGCCTTGTAGAAGGCACATTGCTGGAAGTTGGGGCAATGGCGCTTGGTGCACTGGCTGTGGTCGGTGGTGACGCGGGCCCAGTCCTGGTCCTCGATGGCCTCGGGCCAGGAGTCACGGTCGCCGTCCCAGCGGTTGCCGGCCAGGCGCTCGATCATCTGGTTGAGCAGCTTCTGGCTGCTCTCGTCGACGTCGATGCGGAAGCCTTCCTCGGCGAACAGCTGCGCGGTGGCGCTCTGCGCCTGGCCGTCCTGCAGCAGCATGTCGAGCTTGGACAGGCACAGGTAGCGACCGCGCCCCTTGGCCAGGGCGAAGCTGAAATTCAGCCCGCTGTTGCGGATCAGGTCGGGCAGGTCCTTGTGGACGATCTGCTCCTGCAGGGCCACGGTGGCCGTGGCGATCACCAGCCGCTTGCCCGCCGCCTTGGCCGAAGGAATCGCCGCCAGGCTGTAGGCCACGGTCTTGCCGGTACCGGTGCCAGCCTCCACCGCCACCACCGCCGGCTCGCCCTGGCGGTGCCCTTCGTCATCCTGGGGGATGGCGCCAAGCACCTTGGCCACCTCGGCGATCATCAGGCGCTGCCCATAGCGGGCCTTGAGCCCCTTGGCTTCGAGGAAACGGGAGTAGGCCCCCTGGATCTGGGACTTGAGTTCGGTGCTGAGCATGGGGAGGTTGCGGACGCCGGAGAGCTGGATAAATTTTCAGTACTTTAACAGGGCGGCTATCATACCGCGCCCTGTTTCCGACTGGAGAAACCCGATGACGCCCTTCGCCGCGCTCTACGCTGCCCACGTCCTCGCCGCCCTGGTGTGGGTCGGCGGCATGTTCTTCGCCTGGATGGTGCTGCGCCCGGCGGCCGTGACCACGCTGCAACCGCCAGAGCGCCTGAAGCTGTGGATCGAGGTGTTCCGCCGGTTTTTCGTCTGGGTCTGGGTCGCCGTGCTGGCGCTGCCGCTGAGCGGCGTGGGGATGATGCACCTGCGCTTCGCCGGCTTCGACGGCTCGCCGCGCTACGTGCACATCATGGTGGGCCTGTACCTGGCGATGCTGGCGCTGTTCCTGCGGGTCAGCCTGCTGCAGCTACCGGAACTGAAGCGCGCCGTGGCGGCGGAAGACTGGCCAGCCGGCGGCGCAGCCCTGGGGCGCATCCGTCGGCTGGTGGGGATCAACCTGCTGCTGGGGCTGCTGCTGGTGGCCATCGCCGCCGCCCGCCCCAGCTTCTGAGGTCAGTAGCGCACCACGTCCATGCGACCGTTCGTGCCGGCCGGGCCTGCCTGCCCCGGCTGGCCGGCGCGGCCTTTCTGGCCACGGTCGGTGCTGTAGACCAGGCAGCCCTTGGCGGCACCACCCGCACCGGGGGCACCGGCCTCACCGGCCGGCCCACCGGCACCGCCCTCGACCCGGGCCCGTACCTGCTCCAGCGGGAAGTCCTGGGCCACTTCCAGGCGAATGTGCCCGCCCTTGCCCCCTTCCCCGCCGTTTCCGCCGTTCTGGCCGTCGTGGCCCCGGCTGGCCTGGCCCCAGAGGCAGCCACCGGGCTTGCCATCGGCACCGGCCAGGCCGCTGTAGCCCGGCGCACCGATACCGCCGCGTACATCCACGGTGAGCTCGTCGACGGCGACGGTGCCGAGGCGCAGGGTCAGGTCGCGGCCGTCGCTGGCCGGTTTCTTCATGCTGCCGGCTGCGCCGGAGGCTGTGATGTGGCCGCCGGTGGCGATCTCACCCTGGGTAACTTCCAGGCGGAAGGGCTGATCAGCCGAGGCAATGCCGATGCGCGCATCACGCCCCATGCGCAACTCGCCCACCTTGAGTTCGGTGATGCTGGCGGGCACCACGAGGGTGCCGTGGTCGGCAATCACCACGCGATCGAGGCTGAGTGTGCCGGTCAGGGCCGGCAGTTTGATGAAGCTGTTGGTGTCGACGGTCACGCTGGTTTCAGCGAGGGCCAGCGGGCTGGCCAGCAGGGCGAGGAGGCAGAGTCTACGCATGGCTGGCCTCCTGCTTCGGCAGTCCGGCCAGGTGGAACACGCCGAAGAGCATCAGTTGCAGGCGGTCCCGCCAGGGGTGCGGCCGCGCCCGGAGCTGGCCGTTGTAGAGCAGCGCTTCCAGCACGTGCAGCCCGAGCACCAGCAGGGCGAGGCCATTGAGCAGTGTGGAGAAGGGTCGAGCGAAGGGTTCGAACAGATTGGCCAGCACCGCCAGCCAGAACAGCAGGGCAACGGACTTGCCCACCCCCAGGAATAATTTCATGTCACCCCCTTTGTTTTTCTAGTGGGGCGACCTTACCCCTAACGTCGCCGCAGCCAAATACCCCCGCCGAAATAAAGTTGCAGCGACGGACCTCCTCTCCTGGCGACCTTTGCGCCTCCCTTCATAAGCCAGATGCTGACGGTTGATAACAGGCAAAAAGAAGGGGCCTGCCGGCCCCTTCGATGGTCTGACATGTTTCAACGGTCGACGTGGATCTCCACCCGCCGGTTCTGTGCACGGCCTGCGTCGGTGCCGTTGTCCGCCACCGGCTGGCTTTCGCCGAACCCTTCGGTGGTGACCTTGCCCGAGGGCACGCCCTGGCTGATCAGGTAGTCCGCCGCGCTGCGGGCCCGGCGCTCGGAAAGCCGCTGGTTGTAGGCGTCGGCCCCCACGCTGTCGGTATGCCCGACCACCTTCACCGACACCATCGAGGCACCGTTCAGGCGGGTCGCGATGGTGGCCAGCTCCTGCTTGGCGGCCGCCGTGAGCTCGGCCGAGTCGAAGGCGAACAGCACCTTGCCCTGGTCGCTCAGCACGATGACTTCGTCCTCGGCGGGCGGCGGGGGTGGTGGCGGCTCGTTGCGCACCGTGTCGGGGTAGCTCGGCTGCGGGCAACCGTTGTGGTTGACCTTCATGCCGGCCGGGGTGTTGGGGCAGGTATCGCGACGGTCGAAGACACCGTCACCGTCCGCGTCACCGTCCTGGGCATAGCAGATGAGGCCGCCGACCACCGCACCCGCGACGGCCCCGCCCCCAGCCCAGGCTGAACTCTCGATCGCCCCCAGCCCACCGCCGGCCAGGGCACCGATCGCACTGCAGATTGGCCAGTTCCCCTGGTTGAGCGGCGCGTCGCCCTTACTGGACGTCGAGGCGCAACCGGAAAGAACACTGCCGACCAGAAGAAAGAGAGCCACCCGTGGAAAGGTACTCATGATGAAGTTCTCCTGTGTCACCGACCGAATGCCGGCAACACAGGAGTAAAGACCCCGGCGCTGCGCTTGCCAAGCCGCAGGCCACGCGGGGCGCGGCCTAGCGGTGGATGACGATCTCCACGCGGCGGTTCAGCGCGCGGCCTTCAGCGGTCTTGTTGTCGGCCACCGGCTGGCTCTCGCCCGCCCCGCCGACCGACTGCACGCTGTCCGCCGGAATCCCCGAGGCCACCAGGTAGTCCGCCACCGACTTGGCGCGTTTCTCCGACAGCTTGAGGTTGTACGCATCGCTGCCGACGCTGTCGGTGTGCCCGGTCACGCTCAGGCGAGCGCTGGGGGCCTCGTTGCGCAGCCGCGCGACGATGGTGTCCAGCTTGGCCTTGTCGGCCGGGTCGAGCTTGGCCGAATCGAAGGCGAACAGCAGGTCACGGACCACGATGGTTTCCTCCTTGACCACCACCACCTCTTCCACCTGCTCCACCACCGGGGCCGCCGGCGGGCAGCCGTTGGCGTCCACCACGGTACCGCGCGGCGTGCCGGGGCATTTGTCGCGGCTGTCCGGTACGCCGTCGCCATCCTCGTCGCCGTCGCCGTGCGACCAGCAGTAGCCGGCCGCCAGGCCGCCACCGAGCAACGCCCCCCAACCCGCCCAGGAACTGCTCTCGATCGCACCCAACGCCGCACCGCCTACACCGCCTACTGCTGCGCACTTGGGCCAGTCGGTCTTCTGCAGGCCGGCGCAGCCGGTCAGCAGAGTCGACACAAGTAGCAAGGGTATTGCTGTCCTTGTGATGCTCATATGCCTGTCTCCTCGTGGTTGTCGGCCCGGAAAGCCGATCTTTGGGGAGTAAAGACGCGGCCCCTGCAAACTGCCAGCCAGGCACCCGGCAGAACTAGGCCTGGCCCCACGGGCAAGCTAGTCTTCGCAAACCTGTCCGAGGAACCACGATGACCCAGAGCTTTTCCACCCGCACTCCGCAGCAGGCCGTCGCCGCCCTGCTCGACCGCTATGCCCCGGCCCGCCTGCTGCTGGTGGGCAATACCCCGCTGCCGGCGGCCGAAGCCTTTGCCGCCGCCCACCCCGACAGCCAGGTGGAACATGCCCCCGCCGCCCCGCTGCCCAGCGCCCAGGCAGCCCAGCGCTATGACCTGGCCCTGCTGGCCGACTGCCTGGAGCACCTGCCCAAGCGCACCGGCCTGGAACTGCTGGGCGGCATCCGCAACCTGAACGCCAGTCGCATCGCCGTGCTGGTGGACCTCGCGGCCTGCGGCTGGCAGGACACCGACTTCTTCGCCCTGGCCCTCCAGGCCACCGAAACCTTCCAGCGCGAAGGCCAGGTGCTGCACCTGTTCACCTACGACCTGCACGAATACAAGCAGGTGCCCGACTGGCTGAACGCGAAGTTCTGGGCCAACCCGGAAAACTTCGGCAAGTACTGGTGGTGACCATGAGCGCAACCCCTTGTGCCTGCGGCAGCGGCAACCTGCTCGACCAATGCTGCGGCCGCTACCACGCCGGCCAGCCGGCCCCTAGCGCCGAGGCGCTGATGCGCTCGCGCTACTGCGCCTACGTACTGGGCCGGGTGGACTACCTGGTCGCCACCACCCTGCCGAGCCAGCAGGCGGGCCTGGACCAGGAGTCGATCAAGGCCTGGAGCCTGGGCAGTACCTGGCTGGGCCTGGAGGTGGAGGCCAGCGAAGTCCTCGGCGGCGCCCCCGAACACGCCCGCGTCACCTTCACCGCCCGCTGGCACGACAGCCAGGGCGAGCACGCCCATCGCGAGCGCTCGTCCTTCGTCCAACGTGACGGGCGCTGGTACTTCATCGACCCCACCGTGCCGGTGAAGGCGGGCCGCAACGACCCCTGCATCTGTGGCAGCGGGCAGAAATTCAAGAAATGCTGCGCGGGGTATCTCTAGACACGGCTGCGCAGCGAAAGGAATCCACGCCAACCCAAGAAGGAGACACCCATGGCCAAGCGCCATTTGCTCATCCCCCTGCTCGCCGCCATGGCCTGCGCCAGCCAGGCCGCCGAAGTCCACCTCGGACTCGGCAGCGCCGAGCGGGTCACCCGCCTGTTCGCCTACCCCAACAACTGCAACGTCATCTGCTACCGCGACTGGAGCCTGGAGCAGACGGTCGAGCACTACCTCAAGCAGAGCCTGGCCCGCGACGGCCTGGCCAAGGCCTCGGTGAAGGTCCACCGCGACAAGGACGGCGTCTACGCCAACTTCTCCGGCGTGCCGGCCGACTACGGCAAGCCGCTGATGAAGCTGCTGGATGCCGGCGACAGCGCCTACGAAGGCGCCAAGCGCCTGAACCATGACAAGCAGTGGCAGTACAACTGGTACTTCTTCCTGCCGCTGGGCATGGCCCTGGAAAACCGCCGCAGCGTCGAGCTGCTGCACTTCCCGCCGGACTACTCCCTGACCAAGGCGCAGGACTACCTCGAGTCCTCCACCACCAACCGCTGGGCCAGCCTGCTGGTGGTCAACGGCGTGGCCGCCGACGCGACCCCGGGCTACCAGACCATCATCGACATCGCCCCCATCGCCGCCCCGGCCGACGCGGGCAGCACCCTGGAAACCGTTTACGACTACTTCACCCCCTACCAGACGCGGATGGTCCAGGAGCTCACCGCCGGCAAGCCGGCCCTGCCCATGGTGGCGTTCGGCAAGCCGGTCCGGGACTGGGTGAAGAAGCAGTACAACGTCAGCATCGGCGTGCTCGGCCTCGGGCAGATCGATCTCGGCAAGGACCAGAAGGTTCCGGTGCTGGGCAGCAACCACCCGAGCTACATCTGGTACGCCGCCAACCCGGACAACTACGACGGCGACGAAGCCAAGGCGAACGCCGCGGGCCTCAAGGTGATGGGCCAGGACCTCAGCGCTGCCTGCTGGCAGGCCAAGCTGGGCAGCAACCCAAGTGCCGATCCGTCCACCACCCTTTCCAGCTGCAAGCAGGCCTGGCAGGTGACCAACAAGGTGCAGACCTGCGAGCTGTTCTACACCTCCATCCGCAAGTACGACGCCGACAAGGCCAAGCAGACCTGCACCGCCCCGCAAGGCTGAGGCAGGGCGCAACGGTCGGAACGAAAGAGCCCGCCAGATCGGCGGGCTCTTTCGTTCATTCCTGCAGCTTCAGGTGCGAGATGTCCGGCGGCGGGCCTGCCGGCACCGCCTTGGCCTGGCCCATGTCACTGCCCACCGGCGCCAGGCTGAACTGGCTGAGGTCCACCTTCGGTGCCACCGGCTCGGCCTTGGCGTCCTGCAGGTCCGCCCCCACCGGCGCGATGCCGAAGTCCGGCGCGTCGACGTCCATGAAGGCCGCCATGTACTCGTCCCGCGGGGCCACCTTGAGGCGTCCGGCCGGTGCGGCTGCGGGGGCCGCAGCAGCGGGCACCGGTGCCACGGCAGGCGCCGCCGGTTCGGCGGGTGGCGGGGGCGCCAGCTCCACCTCCTCGATCTCCACGTCCATGTCGCGCACATCCACCCGCGCCCCGGCTCGCTCCAGCGTCACCCGGTATTTTTCCGCCCCGGCCGCATCAAGATTGTTCTTGATCACGATGCGCCGGCCGGAAAACAGCAAGGCTATGCGCTGTGCGTCGGCCTGGAACAGCCTGGCGAGGTTGGCCTTCACCTGGTCGGCATCCGCACCGGGAACCAGTTGGCCGGAGAAGGCGATCTCGTAGCGGCTCATCGGTCACACTCCTGTCCAAAACAGCCCGCAGTATGGCGCAGGTTTTTTTCTGCCAACAACAAGTTGCAGCCGAGCAGTTGCTTGTTACACTTGAGCGTCTTCGGAGTATCGCGATGTTTTATCAGGCGCAAACGATAAGAATTCTCAGCCTACTGGTTTTGCTGACCCTCTCTGCCTCGGGCCTTTCCGGTTGTTCCACCTGGCTGACCGGGGGCTTTCGCGATCCCGACGTGCAACTGGTCAAGGTCGACGTGATCAAGGCCCGTCTCCTCGAACAACAGTTCCTGCTGCGCTTTCGCGTGGACAACCCCAACGACGTCAGCCTGCCCATCCGTGGCCTGGCCTACACCGTCTACCTCAACGACGTGAAGCTCGCCACCGGCGAGTCCGACACCTGGTTCACCGTCCCCGCCCTGGGCCGCGAGACCTTCGAAGTGCCGGTGCGCACCAACCTGTGGCGCCACATGAAGTACATCGTCAAGCTGCTGGAGAAGCCCAACGAGGTCATCCGCTACCGCCTCGAAGGTGAAGTGAAAACCGGCCTCATGTTCGGCAAGAGCGTGCACCTCGCCCGCAATGGCGAGATAATCCCGGGCAACTACATCCCGGAGTGATCCACCCCATGAGCCAGCACGAACACGTCCATGGTCCCGACTGCAATCACGACCATGACCATGACCATGACCACCATCACCACGTCCACGGCCCGCACTGCAACCACGGCCACCAGGAGCCCGTGCGCAACCCGCTGAAGGAAGTGGGCCGCAACGACCCCTGCCCCTGCGGCAGCCAGAAGAAGTTCAAGAAGTGCCACGGTGCCTGATCCGCATCCGCACAACGAGGCCCGTCTAGTACGGGCCTTTTCGTATCTGCCGGGAATCCTTTAGGCTGACCGACCGCTTCAGAGGAGCCCTGCCATGATCGATTTGTATTACTGGACCACCCCCAACGGCCACAAGATCACCCTGTTCCTCGAGGAGACCGGCCTCCCCTACCGGATCCACCCCATCAACATCGGCAAGGACGAACAGTTCCAGCCGCATTTCCTCAAGATCGCCCCCAACAACCGCATCCCCGCCATCGTCGACAACGAGCCGGCGGACGGCGGCGAACCGCTCTCGCTGTTCGAGTCCGGGGCCATCCTGCTCTACCTCGCCGAGAAGACCGGGCGCTTCATCCCCCAGGACCTGCGCGGCCGCCAGGAAGCCCTGCAGTGGCTGTTCTGGCAGATGGGCGGCCTCGGCCCGATGGCCGGGCAGAACCACCACTTCAACCGCTTCGCCCCGGAGAAGGTGCCCTACGCCATCCAGCGCTACGTCAAGGAAACCGCCCGCCTCTACGGCGTGCTCGACCGCCGCCTGGCCGACCGCGCCTTCGTCGCCGGCGACGACTACAGCATCGCCGACATGGCCATCTACCCCTGGATCGTGCCCCACGCCTACCAGGAGCAGGACCTGGACGACTTCCCCCACGTCAAGCGCTGGTTCCAGGCCATCCAGGCCCGCCCGGCCACCGTCCGCGCCTACGACCTGGTGGAACGCATCAACCCCGCCGCAGCCGTCCGGAAGTAACCCCTGCACAGCGCCCGGGCGCCCCCGTCGGAAGGCCGGTCATCCGGCCCTTGCGCAGTCCGAAGACGCTCTCTAACGTAGCGCGTTTCGAACCGCCGCCTTCCCCGGGAGACACCGCCCCATGGCTTCGCCTGCGCCCAAGCGCCTCATCTCCACCTTCTGCCTGGGCGCCGCCCTCAGCGCCATGGTCGGCCTCACCGGCTGCCAGTCCTGGCTGGACAGCCGCTACGCCGACAGCCTGCCGCCCACCTCCGGCTTCCAGCCGGTCAAGGGCCTGGCGCAGAGCGTCTCGATCCGCCGCAACCCGCTGGGCATGCCGCTGATCGAAACCACCACCTTCCACGACGCCCTCTTCGCCATGGGCTACGTGCATGCCTCCGACCGCCTCAGCCAGATGGTCGGCCTGCGCCTCATGGCCGAAGGCCGCCTGGCGGAGATGGCTGGCCCGGGCGTACTGGAGATCGACCGCTTCATGCGCGCGGCCAACCTGCGCAAGAGCGCCGACCTCCTTTACAAGAACGCCTCCCCGCGCCTGAAGTCCTTCTTCGAGGTCTACGCCCGGGGCGTCAACGCCTACCTCTACCGCTACCGCGACAAGCTGCCGATGGACCTGGCCGAATCCGGCTACCGGCCCGCCTACTGGAAGCCCGAGGACTCGGTGCTGGTCTTCACCCTGCTCAACTTCGGCCTGGCGGTGAACCTGCAGGAAGAGATCGCCTCCCTGGTCATGGCGCAGAAGGTCGGCGCCGACAAGGTGGCCTGGCTGCTGCCGGTCTACCCCGACGAGAACCTGCCCTTCGACGAAGCCGAAAAGCTCAAGGGCCTCAACCTCGGCGGGCAAATCCCCGGCCTGGCCAGCATCGACCAGGCCGCCGGCCAGGTGGCCGGCCTCGGCATGCTCGGCGTCGCCGCCTCCAACAACTGGGCCATCGCCCCGCAGCGCGCGCGCAATGGCAAGAGCATCCTCGCCAACGACACCCACCTGCCGCTGTCCATGCCCTCCATCTGGAACTTCGTGCAGATCCGCTCGCCGAAATTCCAGGCCGCCGGCGTCTCGGTGGCGGGTGTCCCGGCCATCGTCGCCGGCTTCAACGGCAAGCTCGCCTGGGGCATGACCATGGTCATGGCCGACAACCAGGACCTCTACCTGGAGAAGGTCAAGCGCGAAGGCAACCGCCTCTACTACCTGGCCGACGGCAAATGGCAGCCGGCCATCGAGCGCAACGAGACCTTCTTCATCAAGGGCGAGCGCCCGATCCGCGAGACCCTCTACGAAACCCGCCACGGCCCGCTGCTCAACTCCGTGCTCGGCCAGCGCAAGCACCCGCTGCAGCCGGTGGAGCTGAAGAGCGGCCTGGGCATCGCCCTGAAGACCGCCCAGTTCGAGCAGGACACCACCCTCGATGCCTTCTTCGACCTGTCCCGCGCCCAGTCCGTGGAGCAGGCCGCCGAAGCCACCCGCGCCATCCGCGCCATCGGCCTCAACCTGCTCACCGCCGACGCCCAGCACATCGCCTGGCAGGTCACCGGCCGCTACCCGAACCGCCGTGAAGGCCGGGGCCTGATGCCCTCACCCGGCTGGGACAGCCGCTACGACTGGGACGGCTACGCCGACCCCATGCTCCACCCCTACGACCAGGACCCGCCCCAGGGCTGGCTCGGCACCGCCAACCAGCGCACCGTCCAGGGCGGCTATGGCGTGCAGCTGTCCAACTCCTGGTTCTACCCCGAGCGGGCCGAGCGCATCGCCCAGCTGGCCGGCAGCGGCAAGCACGACACCCGCAGCATGATCGCCATGCAGTACGACCAGACCACCCCCTTCGCCGCCAAGCTCAAGGCCATGTTCGAAGACCCGGCCATGGCCCAGCCGCTCAAGCAGGCCATCGACGCCCTGCCCGGCGCCGAGCGTGACCGTGCCCGCGAAGCCCTGAGCCGCCTGCTGGCCTTCGACGGCAACCTCGCCCCCACCTCGGCCGACGCCGTCTACTACGAAGCCTTCCTCCACGAGAGTGCGCGGCAGATCTTCCTCGACGAACTGGGCCCGGACACCAGCCCCGCCTGGCAGGCCCTGGTGGAGACCGCCAACCTCTCCTACTCCGCCCAGGCCGACCACCTCCTGGGCCGCGCCGACAGCCCCTTCTGGGACGACGTGCGCACCCCGCAGAAGGAAGACAAGCCCGCCATCCTCGCCCGCAGCCTCGCCGCTGCCGTCAGCTTCGCCGAAGGCAAGCTCGGCGCCGACCGCCGCAGCTGGCAGTGGGGCAAGCTGCACACCTACACCTGGGCCACCGACACCACCCGCCTCGCGCCCTACATGAGCGCCAGCCAGCGCACCAGCATCAACGCCATCAAGGGTTACCTGGACCGCGGCCCCTACCCCGCCGGCGGCGACATGAGCACCCTCAACGTCTCCGGCTACAACTGGGGCAACGACTTCGACACCTGGCTGATCCCGGCCATGCGCATCATCGTCGACTTCGGCCAGCCGGAACCCATGATCGGCCTCAACAGCTCCGGCCAGTCCGGCAACCCCGCCAGCCCGCACTACGCCGACGGCATCGACGCCTGGCTCAAGGCCCGCTACCTGAGCTTCCCGTTCCAGTCGCAGAACCTCGACGGCGTCTACGGCACCAAGCGGCTGATGCTCACCCCGCAAAAATGATCACCACCACGCGGAACTCCCCGCGTGGTGGCTGTCTATGTAAACGGACTTACTCCATAGATCACATCTTCAGGGCGCCCTTACCGGCGCCCTTTCTTTTGCCCGTGAAAAGCCTCACGGCCGATCCAGACGCCCAACGTCGGGCATCGCGAGCTCGGCGCCAACCTGCGGAAAAATGCACGGACGTAGCCCGGGCTTCAGCCCGGGAAATCGGCAAGAAGGGAAAAGCCTGGGAAAGCGGCCCCTGCATTGCACAGGGGCCGCCCGGGTTCAGGACGCCTTGGGCTTCACCGGCGCCTTGGGCTCCGGCTTCAGGAAGGGATACAGGTGCTGGCGCAGAATGCCGTCCGGCAGCGGCTTGCCGAACACCCCGTAGCGGGTCGGCCACTCCTTCGGCGGCAGCTTGAAGGTGCCGAACACCATGTCGACGATCGGCAGGTGGATCGCATAGTTCTTGTAGATGTAGTCCGGGTGCCGGGCGTGGTGCCAGTGGTGGTAGCGCGGCAGCACCAGCAGGTAGTTCAGCCAGCCGCCATCGATGCGCACGTTGGCGTGGGCCAGCACCGCCTGCACGCCCACCAGGATCACGTAGGCGTTCATCGCCTGAGGCGAGAAGCCCATCAGCATCAGCGGCACCAGCACCCCGGTACGGGTCAGCAGGATCTCCACGAAGTGGATGCGCGAGCCCGCCAGCCAGTCCATCGACGTGCTGGAGTGGTGCACCGCATGGAAGCGCCACAGCCAGGGCACCACGTGGTACAGGCGGTGCAGCCAGTACTGGCCGAGGTCCGCCACCAGCACCGCGAGGATGAACTGCAGCCAGATCGGCATGGACTGCACGCCGGCCTGGAAGGTCGCCGAGACCGCCCAGCCCCCCAGCAGGGTGGAGGACGCAGTGACGAAGATCAGGATGAACTGCACCAGCATGTGGCTGACGAAGAAGTACGCCAGGTCCGTGCGCCAGTGCGGCCGCAGGATGTTCTGCTCCGGGTCCTTCGCGTACAGCTTCTCCAGCGGGATGAAGACGATGGCCGACACCAGCAGCGCCAGCACGAACCAGTCCAGCCCCAGGGAATAGGGCGTCTCGCCGATGGTCTCGAACTGGATGTTGGTCCCCCCCAGGAACACCGCCAGCCCCGAGGCCGCGATGCCGGTGAAGCCCAGGCGCTTGCGCCGGTTCAGCAGGATGTTCAGCGTGCCCAGGCTGAACGACAGCACCAGGCCCACCAGAAGCACCGTACGGGCGAACTGCTCGCTGTAGACCTTGCGGAACTCCGCGAAGGTCAGCCACTCGGGAAACAGGAAACACAGCACCGCGCAGAGGCTCAACAGGCCCAGTGCCGCAGACAGGTAACCACTGATGCGCCCTTCCCCGACCCGGAACGGGGCGTGGCCATGGCGCTGGAAATAGGCTTTGAGAGCCTCCATCGGACATCCTCCTTGAAACCGGCCTTCTGGCCGTTCACGATCTTGACGCACCTGCCGCGCTCCAGGCCACCTCCGGCGACGAATGCCGCGTCCAACTGCGACGTCCATCGCGTTGAGGGCGAACCAACCGGCGCACGGCAGGGTCAGCAGACACGAACCCACAGCAAGGCATCCCATGGACCTGGTCGTCGCCCGGCCGGAGGGCCTCTACTGCCCGCCCGGCGATTTCTACATCGATCCCTGGAAACCCGTCGCCCGCGCCGTCATCACCCACGGCCACGGCGACCATGCCCGCAGCGGCAACGGCCACTACCTCACCGCCACCCCCGGTGCCGGCGTGTTGCGCGCCCGCCTCGGCGACGTGCCCCTGCAGACCCTGGACTACGGCGAAGCCCTGCTGCACAACGGCGTGCGCGTCAGCCTGCACCCCGCCGGCCACGTGCTCGGCTCCGCCCAGGTGCGCCTGGAACACCAGGGCCAGGTCTGGGTCGCCTCCGGTGACTACAAGACCGAAGCCGACGGCACCTGCGCCCCCTTCGAGCCGGTGCGCTGCCACTGCTTCATCACCGAATCCACCTTCGGCCTGCCCATCTACCGCTGGCAGCCCCAGGCCCAGGTCATGGACCAGGTGCGCCAGTGGTGGCAGGCCAACCGTGCCGCCGGGCGCGCCAGCGTGCTGTTCAGCTACGCCTTCGGCAAGGCCCAGCGGCTGCTCCACGGCCTGGCGGACGAACCCGGCCCGATCCTTGTCCACGGCGCCGTGGAGCCCCTCAACCGCGTCTACCGCGAAGCCGGCGTGCGCCTGGCCGCCACCCGATACGCCGGCGAACTCAAGCGCAACGACCCGCTGCTGCGCGAAGCCCTGGTCATCGCCCCGCCCTCCGCCGCCGGCAGCACCTGGATGCGCCGCTTCGGCGACTACAGCGACGCCTTCGCCAGTGGTTGGATGCTCCTGCGCGGCGCCCGGCGCCGCCGGGGCGTGGACCGCGGCTTCGTGCTCTCCGACCACGCCGACTGGCCCGGCCTGCTCTGGGCCGTGCAGCAGAGCGGCGCGGAGCGGGTCTTCGTCACCCACGGCTCGGTCCCCGTGCTGGTGCGCTACCTGCGCGAACAGGGCCTCGACGCCCAGGGCTTCAGCACCGAATACGGCGACGAGGACGACACCCCCGACAGCGCCGACGCCACCCCGGAGGCCCCCGCATGAAGGCCTTCGCCGACCTCTACGTGCGCCTCGACGCCAGCACCTCCAGCAATGCCAAGCTCGCCGCCCTGGAGGACTACTTCCGCCAGGCCAGCGCCGAAGACGCCGCCTGGGCCGTGTACTTCCTCAGCGGCGGCAAACCGCGCCAACTGGTGCCAGT
This sequence comes from Pseudomonas sp. FeS53a, assembly GCF_000931385.1. Taxonomy (NCBI): domain Bacteria; kingdom Pseudomonadati; phylum Pseudomonadota; class Gammaproteobacteria; order Pseudomonadales; family Pseudomonadaceae; genus Pseudomonas; species Pseudomonas sp. FeS53a. The sequence continues at coordinate 120,156 of NZ_JYFT01000078.1, read as the reverse complement.
GCGCCAGCTCAAGGCCAGCACCCTGGCCGTCACCGGCCTGCCCGAATGGCTCTTCGAAGAGAGCTACCAGAGCGTCGGCGACCTCGCCGAAACCATCGCCCTGCTGTTGCCCACCGCCGCCAGCGACAGCCAGGAGGGCCTCGCCCACTGGCTGGAAGAGCACCTGCTGCCCCTGCGCGGACTGCCGCCGGCCGAACTCACCGAGCGCCTGTCGCGGCTCTGGGCGCGGCTCGATCGCGACGGCCTGCTGGTGTTCAACAAACTCATCACCGGCGCCTTCCGCGTCGGCGTCTCGCGCCTGCTGGTGACACGCGCCCTGGCCAGCCTCAGCGGCCTGGACCCCAAGCGCATCGCCCAGCGCATGGTCGGCTACACCGACATCAGCCGTGTCCCCAGCGCCGACGGCTACCGCCGGCTGATCGCCGCCGAAAGCCCCGACGAGCACCGCGAACGCGGCGGCCAGCCCTACCCCTTCTTCCTCGCCCACCCGCTGCAGCTGGAGCCCGAGGCCTTCGACGAASGCCTCGGCCCGCCCAGCGACTGGCTGGCGGAATGGAAGTGGGACGGCATCCGCGCGCAACTGGTACGCCGCGACGGCCAGCTGTGGATCTGGTCCCGGGGCGAAGAGCTGGTCACCGAGCGCTTCCCCGAGCTGCACGCCCTCTGCCGGCAGTTGCCCGATGGCTGCGTGATCGACGGCGAACTGCTGGTCTGGAAGGACGGCCGCGCCCAGCCCTTCGCCCTGCTGCAACAGCGCATCGGCCGCAAGCGCCTGACCCGCCAGGTGCTGGAAGACGCCCCCGTGCGGGTGCTGGCCTACGACCTGCTGGAATGGCAGGGCGAAGACTGGCGCAGCCGCCCGCAACAGGCCCGCCGCGCCCAGCTCGAACAGCTGCTGGCGGGGCTCGACACCCCGCTGCTGAGGCTGTCCCCGGAAGTCACCGGCGCCACCTGGGAGGCCCTGACCGCCGAACGCCAGCGCGCCCGCGAACAGGGCGTGGAAGGCCTGATGCTCAAGGCCCGCGACGCCCGCTACGGCGTCGGCCGCACCCGCGAGGACGGCACCTGGTGGAAATGGAAGCTCGACCCCTACAGCGTCGACGCCGTGCTCATCTACGCCCAGCGTGGCCACGGCCGCCGCGCCAGCCTCTACACCGACTTCACCTTCGCCGTCTGGGCCGAGGGCGAAGGCGACGCCCCGCGCAGCCTGGTGCCCTTCGCCAAGGCCTACTCCGGGCTCACCGACGAGGAGATGCGCCAGGTGGACGCCATCATCCGCCGCACCACCGTGGAGAAGTTCGGCCCGGTGCGCAGCGTCACCCCCAGCCTGGTGTTCGAACTGGGCTTCGAAGGCATCGCCCGCTCGCGCCGGCACAAAAGCGGCGTCGCCGTGCGCTTCCCGCGCATGCTGCGCTGGCGACGCGACAAACCCGTGGAGGACGCCGACACCCTGGCCAGCCTGCACGCCCTGCTGGGCGATGCCCCGGCAGAGGACGATGCATGAGCCGCCCCTCAGACGCCTGGTTCGACGCCCAGGGCTGGACGCCCTTCCCCTTCCAGCGCCAACTCTGGGACGCCGCCCGCCAGCGCCGCTCCGGCCTGCTCCACGCCACCACCGGCTCCGGCAAGACCTACGCCGCCTGGTTCGCCGCCCTCGACGCCATCGCCCCCGGCAGCGCCAGCCCCGCCAAGCCGCTGCCCCTCTCGGTGCTGTGGATCACCCCCATGCGCGCCCTGGCCTCAGACACCGCCCGCGCCCTGCAGGCGCCCCTGGACGCCCTCGGCCTGCCCTGGAGCCTCGGCCTGCGCACCGGCGACACCGGCAGCAGCGAGCGCGCCCGCCAGGCCCGGCGCCTGCCCAGCGCCCTGGTCACCACCCCGGAAAGCCTGACCCTGCTGCTGACCCGCGCCGACGCCGCCGAGGCCTTCGCCCACCTGCAGATGGTGGTGGTGGACGAATGGCACGAGCTGCTCGGCAGCAAGCGCGGCGTGCAACTGCAGCTGGCCCTCGCACGCCTGCGCCGCTGGCACCCGCAACTGGTGACCTGGGGCCTCTCCGCCACCCTCGGCAACCTCGACCACGCCCTGGAGGTGCTGGTACCCGACGGCCAGGGCCTGCTGCTCGAAGGCCGCCAGGACAAGGCCCTGGCGGTGGACACCCTGCTCCCCGACAGCGTCGAGCGCTTCCCCTGGGCCGGCCACATGGGCCTGCGCATGCTGCCCAAGGTGGTCGCCGAACTGGAGGCCAGCCCCAGCAGCCTAGTGTTCACCAACACCCGCTCCCAGGCCGAACTCTGGTACCAGGCCCTACTGGAGGCGCGGCCCGACTGGGCCGGGCTGATCGCCCTGCACCACGCCTCGCTGTCCCGCGAGGTGCGCGAATGGGTCGAGGACGCCCTCAAGCACGGCCGGCTCAAGGCCGTGGTCTGCACCTCCAGCCTCGACCTGGGGGTGGACTTCCTGCCCGTCGAACGGGTCCTGCAGATCGGCACCGCCAAGGGCATCGCCCGCCTCATGCAGCGCGCCGGGCGCTCCGGGCACGCCCCCGGCCGCACCTCGCGGGTCACCCTGGTGCCCACCCACAGCCTGGAACTGGTGGAGGCCGTCGCCGCCCGCCAGGCCGTGGCCGAACGCCGCATCGAAGCCCGGCAGAGCCCGGAAAAGCCCCTCGACGTGCTGGTGCAGCACCTGGTCAGCATGGCCCTGGGGGGCGGCTTCCAGCCCGACGCACTGCTGGCGGAAGTGCGCGGCGCCTGGGCCTACCGCCACCTCAACGCCGCCGACTGGGCCTGGTGCCTGGCCTTCGTCCGCCACGGCGGCAGCTCCCTCAGCGCCTACCCCGACTACCAGCGGGTGGAGCCCGACGAGCAGGGCCTCTGGCGTGTACCCAACCGCGCCCTGGCCCGGCGCCACCGGCAGAGCGTCGGCACCATCGTCGGCGACGCCAGCCTGCAGGTGCGCTTCTGGGGCAAGGGCGGTGCCGCCAGCCACCTCGGCAGCATCGAAGAGAGCTTCATCGCCCGCCTGCGCCCCGGCGAGGTGTTCCTCTTTTCCGGCCGCCACCTGGAACTGGTGCGGGTGGAAGGCATGACCGCCTACGTACGCCGCTCCAGTGCCAGCAAGGCCGCCATCCCGCGCTGGAACGGCGGGCGCATGCCGCTCTCCAGCGAACTGGCCGCCGCCCTGGTGCACCAGCTTGGCGAGGCCGCCCAGGGCCGCTACGACAGCCCCGAACTGCAGCTCGTGCGCCCGTTGCTGAGCCTGCAGGCCGCCTGGTCCGCCCTGCCCGAGGACGACAACCTGCTGGTGGAGCGCCTGCACTCGCGGGAGGGCTGGCACCTGTTCCTCTACCCCTTCGCCGGCCGCCACGTGCACCTGGGCCTCGCCAGCCTCCTGGCCTGGCGACTGGCCCGCCAGCGCCCCGGCACCTTCTCCATCGCCGTCAACGACTACGGCCTGGAGCTGCTGGCCGCCGAAGCCCCCGACTGGGACGACGCCCGCCTGCCCGCCCTGCTGGAGGACGGCGACCTGCTCACCGAACTGCTGGACAGCCTCAACGCCAGCGAGCTGACCCGCCGCCGCTTCCGCGAGATCGCCCAGATCGCCGGCCTGCTCTACAGCGGCCCGCCCGGGGCGCACAAAAGCACCCGCCAGCTGCAGGCCTCCAGCAGCCTGTTCTTCGACGTGTTCCGCCAGTACGACCCGGACAACCGCCTGCTGCACCAGGCCCGCGACGAAGCCCTGCGCCAGGAGCTGGACCTGCCACGCCTGGCCGACGCCCTCGCCCGCCTGCGCCAGCGGCGCCTGGTGGTGAAGGACGTCGAACGCGCCACCCCGCTGGCCTTCCCCCTGCTGGTGGAGCGCCTGCGCGAGGGCCTGAGCACCGAGAAGCTCGCCGACCGCATCGCCCGCATGGTGGCGCAACTGGAAAAAGCCGCCGACGCCCCGCCCAAACGGAGGCGCCGCCCGTGAACACCCACCTCGACGTGGACCTGGCCGGCACCTGCCTGCGCCTGCTGGGGGACCGCGCCCTCTACTGGCCGGAACAGCACTGCCTGCTGATCGCCGACATCCACTTCGGCAAGGCCGCCAGCTTCCGCCGCCTCGGCCAACCGGTCCCCACCGGCACCACCGCCGCCAACCTCGCGCGGCTGGACCGCCTGCTGCACAGCCACGCCACCCGGCGCCTGGTCTTCCTCGGCGACTTCCTGCACGCCCGCCACGGGCGCCACGACGGCCTCTGGCAAGCCCTGGCCGACTGGCGCGAACAGCATCCCGCGCTGCACGTCGACCTGGTGCGCGGCAACCACGACCGCCACGCCGGCGACCCGCCCGCCAGCCTCGGCTTCGACCTGCACGAGGCCGAACTGCTGCTCGGCCCCTTCGCCCTGCGCCACGAGCCCGAACCCCACCCCGAGCGCCACGTCCTGGCCGGCCACCTGCACCCCTGCCACCGCCTGCGCGGCCCAGGCCGGCAGAGCCTGCGCCTGCCCTGCTTCGCCCTCGGCCGCAGCGTCAGCCTGCTACCTGCCTTCGGCGAATTCACCGGCGGGCAGGAACAACCGGCCACCCCGGGCACCCGCCTCTACCTCTGCGGCGACGGCGGCGTCTGGCCCGTGCCGGCAGCCTGAAACCACCGTTCCGGGCCAACGACTGAACGTGTCGGCCCCGAGGGGGTCAGAACAAGGGCATTGTTCATTGCTCCCTGTGGCGCCCTCGTGGCGCCTGCTTTTTTTGGGGATATCTTGCTGGGGCGCTACAGCTTGGCTTCACCCTTCTTCCGTACATGCAGGCAACAAGCCCCACCCGACGACTGAGACATTCCCCCACATCCGTGACCCAGCGGTTTTTGATAGACTCCGCCCCCAGCGCCGGCCCAGCCGGCGCTGTCGTTTCTGTCACCCGGTCCGCCCTTTGCGTGGGCGACCACTGGAGGTTTTCATGTCCCGCATCGTTGTCGCGGCGCTCTACAAGTTCGTATCCCTGAAAGACTACGTCGCCCTGCGCGAGCCCCTGCTCAAGACCATGACCGAGCACGGCATCAAGGGCACCCTGCTGCTCGCCGAGGAAGGCATCAACGGCACCGTGTCCGGCACCCGCGAGGGCATCGACGCCCTGCTGGCCTGGCTCAAGGTCGACCCGCGCTTCGTCGACCTGGACCACAAGGAGTCCTACTGCGACGAGCAGCCCTTCTACCGCACCAAGGTCAAGCTGAAGAAAGAGATCGTCACCCTCGGCGTGCCGGGCGTGGACCCTAACCAGCAGGTGGGCACCTACGTCGAGCCGCAGGACTGGAACGCCCTCATCAGCGACCCCGAGGTGCTGCTGATCGACACCCGCAACGACTACGAAGTGGCCATCGGCACCTTCGAAGGCGCGGTGGACCCGAAGACCAAGTCCTTCCGCGAGTTCCCCGAGTACATCAAGGCCCACTACGACCCGGCGGTGCACAAGAAGGTGGCGATGTTCTGCACCGGCGGCATCCGTTGCGAGAAGGCCTCCAGCTACATGCTCAACCAGGGCTTCGAAGAGGTCTTCCACCTCAAGGGCGGCATCCTCAAGTACTTGGAGGACGTGCCCCAGGAGCAGAGCCTGTGGCGCGGCGACTGCTTCGTCTTCGACAACCGCGTGACCGTGCGCCACGACCTCAGCGAAGGCGACTACGACCAGTGCCACGCCTGCCGCAACCCGATCTCCGTGGAAGACCGCCAGTCCCCGCACTACGCCCCCGGCATCAGCTGCCCGCACTGCTGGGACAGCCTCTCGGAGAAGACCCGCGCCAGCGCCCGCGAACGGCAGAAGCAGATCGAGCTGGCCAAGCAGCGCAACCAGCCCCACCCCATCGGCCGCGACCCGCGGCAGAATCCGGAACACTGACCAACGACGAGGGATCGCCATGGCCAACGCACGCCTGCTCTACGTGATGGACCCCATGTGCTCCTGGTGCTGGGGGTTCGCCCCGGTGGCCGGAGCGCTGATCGAGCAGGCGCGTGACGCCGGCGTGCCGCTGCGCCTGGTGGTCGGTGGCCTGCGCACCGGCCAGGGCGCAGCGCTGGAGCCGACCACGCGGCGCTACATCCTCGAACACTGGCACGCCGTCGAGCAGGCCACCGGCCAGCCGTTCCGCTTCGACGGCGCGCTGCCCGACGGCTTCGTCTACGACACCGAACCGGCGTGCCGGGCCCTGGTGGCCGCGCGCGGACTCGACGAGGACGCCACCTGGGCGCTGGCCCGCAGCATCCAGCACGCCTTCTATGCACAAGGCCAGGACGTGACCCAGGCCCCGCAACTGGTGGCCCTGGCCGAGACCGCCGGCATCCCGCGCATCGAGTTCGCCGAGGCCTTCGATGACCCGGCCACCCGCCAGGCCACCGCCGAGGACTTCACCTGGGTGCAGGACCTGGGCATCGCCGGCTTCCCCACCCTGCTGGCCGAGCGCGATGGCCAGCTGGCCCTGCTGACCAACGGCTACCAGCCGCTGAGTGACCTGCAACCGCTGCTGGGCCGCTGGCTGGAGCGCATCACCCATGGTTGACCAGCTGAGCTGGGCGGAGATCCGCCGCCTCGCCCTGCGCCACCGCAAGGCCCTCTGGCTGGCCAACGGCGTGGCCATCCTCGCCGCGCTCTGCGCCGTGCCGATCCCGCTGCTGCTGCCGCTGCTGGTGGACGAAGTGCTGCTGGGCAAGGGCGACGCCGCCCTGCGCTTCATGGACGGCTTCCTGCCCGATGCCTGGCAGGGGCCGGTGGGCTACATCGGCCTGATGCTGGCCGTCACCCTGGTGCTGCGCAGCTGCGCCCTGGTGTTCAACGTGCTGCAGGCACGCCTGTTCGCCCGCCTCTCCAAGGACGTGGTGTACCGCCTGCGGGTGCGCCTGATCGAACGCCTCAAGCGCATCTCCCTCGGCGAGTACGAAAGCCTCGGCGGCGGCACCGTCTCGGCCCACCTGGTGACCGACCTGGACACCCTGGACAAGTTCATCGGCGAGACCCTCAGCCGCTTCCTGGTGGCCATGCTCAGCCTGGTGGGCACCGCCGGCATCCTGATGTGGATGCACTGGAAGCTGGCGCTGCTGATCCTGCTGTTCAACCCGCTGGTGATCTACGCCACGGTGCAGCTGGGCAAGCGCGTGAAGCACCTGAAGAAGCTGGAGAACGACAGCACCGCCCGCTTCACCCAGGCCCTGACCGAGACGCTGGAAGCCATCCAGGAGATCCGCGCCGGCAACCGCCAGGGCTTCTTCCTCGGCCGCCTCGGCGAACGGGCGCGGGAAGTGCGCGACTACGCCGTGGCCTCGCAATGGAAGAGCGACGCTGCCGGACGCACCAGCGGCCTGCTGTTCCAGTTCGGCATCGACGTGTTCCGTGGCGCGGCGATGCTCACCGTGCTGTTCTCCGACCTGTCCATCGGCCAGATGCTGGCGGTGTTCAGCTACCTCTGGTTCATGATCGGCCCGGTGGAGCAACTGCTCGGCCTGCAGTACGCCTTCTACGCCGCCGGCGGCGCACTGAGCCGCCTCAACGAGCTGCTGGCACGGGCCGACGAGCCGCAGTACCCGCCGCGCATCGACCCCTTCGCCGACCACCGCACCGTGGGCGTCGAGGTGCGCGGCCTGCGCTTCGCCTACGGCGAGGAGCCGGTGCTGGACGGCCTCGACCTGACCATCGCCCCCGGTGAGAAGGTCGCCATCGTCGGCGCCAGCGGCGGTGGCAAGAGCACCCTGGTGCAGCTGTTGCTGGGCCTCTACACACCCCAGGCCGGCAGCATCCGCTTCGGCGGCGCCAGCCTGGAGGAGATCGGCCTGGAGCGGGTGCGCGAACACGTCGCGGTGGTGCTGCAGCACCCGGCGCTGTTCAACGACAGCGTGCGCGCCAACCTGACCATGAGCCGCGAGCGCAGCGACGAGGCCTGCTGGCAGGCCCTGGAGATCGCCCAGCTGGCCGAGACCATCCGCGCCCTGCCCAAGGGCCTTGACAGCATCGTCGGGCGCTCCGGCGTGCGCCTGTCCGGCGGCCAGCGCCAGCGCCTGGCCATCGCCCGGATGGTGCTGGCCGAGCCGAAGGTGGTGATCCTCGACGAGGCCACCTCGGCCCTGGACGCGGCCACCGAGTACGCCCTGCACCAGGCCCTGGCGCGCTTCCTCGCCGGCCGTACCACCCTGGTCATCGCCCATCGCCTGTCGGCGGTGAAGCAGGCCGACCGGGTACTGGTGTTCGACGGCGGACACATCGCCGAGGACGGCGACCACCAGCGCCTGATCGACCACGGCGGCCTCTACGCCCGCCTCTACGGCCACCTGCAGCACTGAGCCGCCCCCTGCGTCACGTCGGCGCACCAGCCTGTCAAACAAACGTTACGCCCGCACCCGGCATTGCCGGGGCGCGGGGCGGTGCTGTCAGGAAAAGCTGCCGCGCCCAGCGCCGGCCAGCACAGTTCCGGTGCGCGACTGTGCCTTGTTTCGCGCCGGTGCGGCGGGGTCAGATGGCCGCGCTCGACCGACAAGAACAACAACCGGAGGTCACCGTGACCCCAGCCTTGCTGCCCGGCGCCCGCGTGCGCCTCCCCGCCCTCGCCCCGCCCGCCTGTGACCCGGTGGTGCCGGCGCGCATCCTCCCACCTGCGCCTGTACAATCGCGGCCCCCACTCGGGGACGTGCCCATGCACGGCCACTAAAGGTCAACCGCCTTGCCCACGCCGCCGCGCCACAAGCGCAGCGGGTTCGATTTCCGTCACGACAACAAGAAAAGGTGACGCCATGCACGACGCGCAACACACCGGTTCGCTCAAGCGCGGCCTGAAGAACCGCCACATCCAGCTCATCGCCCTCGGTGGCGCCATCGGCACCGGCCTGTTCCTCGGCTCCGCCGGGGTGCTCAAGTCCGCCGGGCCGTCGATGATCCTCGGCTACGCCATCTGCGGTTTCATCGCCTTCCTGATCATGCGCCAGCTCGGCGAGATGATCGTCGACGAGCCGGTCGCCGGCTCCTTCAGCCACTTCGCGCACAAGTACTGGGGCGGCTTCGCCGGCTTCCTCTCGGGCTGGAACTGCTGGGTGCTGTACATCCTGGTGGGCATGTCCGAACTCACGGCGGTGGGCAAGTACATCCACTTCTGGTGGCCCGACGTGCCCACCTGGGCCACGGCCGCAGCCTTCTTCGTGCTGGTCAACGCCATCAACCTGGCCAACGTGAAGCTGTTCGGCGAGGCCGAGTTCTGGTTCGCCATGATCAAGGTGGTGGCCATCGTCGGCATGATCGTCCTCGGCTGCTGGCTGCTGTTCAGCGGCAACGGCGGCGAGCAGGCCAGCGTCACCAACCTCTGGGCCCACGGCGGCTTCTTCCCCAACGGCATCAGCGGGCTGGTGATGGCCATGGCCTTCATCATGTTCTCGTTCGGCGGGCTGGAGATGCTCGGCTTCACCGCCGCCGAGGCGGAGAAACCCAGCCAGGTGATCCCCAAGGCGATCAACCAGGTGATCTGGCGCATCCTGATCTTCTACGTCGGCGCCCTGGTGGTGCTGCTCGCCCTCAGTCCCTGGGATGCCCTGCTGGCCAGCATCAGCAGCGCCGGCGACCCGTACAGCGGCAGCCCCTTCGTGAAGATCTTCGCGCTGATCGGCAGCGACACCGCCGCCCACCTGCTGAACTTCGTGGTGCTGACCGCCGCCCTGTCGGTCTACAACAGCGGCACCTACTGCAACGGCCGCATGCTGGTGGGCCTGGCCGAACAGGGCGACGCCCCCCGCGCCCTGGCCCGTGTGGACAAGCGCGGCGTGCCGGTGCCGGCACTGGTGGTGTCGGCCCTGGTGACCGGGCTGGCGGTGCTGGTGAACTACGTGCTGCCGCACAACGCCCTGGAACTGCTGATGTCCCTGGTGGTGGCCACCCTGGTGATCAACTGGGCGATGATCAGCTACGCCCACCTCAAGTTCCGCCAGCACAAGGACCGCGAGGGCGTGCGCACCGCCTTCCGCGCCTTCTGGTCACCCTTCGGCAACTGGCTGTGCCTGGCCTTCGTGGCGTTCATCCTCGGGGTGATGCTGCTGACCCCCGGCATCAACGTCTCGGTCTATGCCATCCCCGTGTGGCTGCTGGTGATGGGCGGCTGCTACCGCCTCAAGCTCAGCCGCGCCGCCCAGGCCCGCAACGCGCTGGCCGCCGGCTGACGCCACGCCCCCTGCCCGGCCGGGCAGGGGGCACCTCCCTCAGGACAGGACGCTGCGGTCGAAGGTGAACAGCCCACCCGCGCCGGGTCGGTGCTCCAGCACCTTCTGCGGGCGGCCCATCTTCGGGTGATTCTGCTCGCCGGTGTCGACGATCCAGCCCTGCCCCTTCATTTTCTCCAGCCGCCCGCGCAGGGTGGTGTGCTGCACCGGCTGGCCGAGGCAGGCCTGGAAGGCGCCGAGGGCTTCGGTGACGGTGAAGCGCGGCGCCAGCAGGTGCAGCGGCAGCGAGGTGTAGACCGACTTGCTCGACAGCCGCTCGCGGGCCTGGACCACCAGTTGGTCGTGGTCGAAGGGCAGGCCCGCCAGCCCCTCCAGGGGGGCGAAGCGCAGGTCGTCGGCGGTCACTTCGGTGTCCGGCGCCAGGAGCGCCAGGTAGAAGGTGGACAGCGACCAGCCCCGGGGGTCGCGCCGGGCGTTGCCCACCGTGGCCACCTGTTCCAGGTGCTGCGGCTCGACCCGCGCCTTGCCGCCCAGGGCGCGCTTGGCGGCGGCGTCGAGGTCGTCGTCGGCACAACGGCCGTTGACCAGCACACCGGGCAGCGCCCATTCCCCTTCGAAGGGCCCCTGGGCCCGGCGGATCAGCAGCACGTCAAGGCCTTGGGCCGGATCGAGGCGCAGCGCGACGATGTCGACGCTGGCCAGTACCTGTGCGGAACTCATTGCATCTCCCTGTAGGACACCCCTAGAAACTACCTGCGTTGTCATCGCGGCGTTAAAAACACGCTCAAAATGCTCATTTACAGCACGTAAACTGCGCTTTTTCGCCTGTTTTTGCCTTGCGCTGACGGCCTCGCCTACGTTTCCAGGGGTGTCCTGTAGACAACCAGATCACCGGCCACTTCCGGCAGGCACCAGGTGGCCGGCAGTGGTCGTCCTTCCCGCAGGTGCAGGCGAATGGCGGAACTGTGCAGCACCCGCGTCTCCTTCGCCACCAGCAGGCCGAAATCCCGGCGCAACTCGGCGCCCCGGTGGAAGCCCGGCAGGTGTTCGAGGTTGTCCTCGCCGATCACCAGCGCCATGGCCTCCGGGGCCACGCCATGGGCCTCGGCCAGGGCGTGCATGAGGTCGTAGCTGTACACCGCCCCCTGCCCCGGCGACAGGCGCGCCTCGATGGGCTCGCACAGCACCCGCTGCGGGTCGATGCGCTGGGCCAGGCGCTCCAGCCAGGCGCAGCGCAGGGCGAAGTCCACCATGCGCTTGCCGTGGGCGTGGCGGTGGCTGGGCACCAGCAGCACCCGGTCGGCCACCGCCAAGGCACGGCGGACCACCGTCTCGTGCCCCGGGTGCGGCGGGTCGAAGGCGCCGCCGTAGACCGCCAGGCGAAAACGCAGGGTGCCGGCCCGTTGGCTGCCGGCGGCGTAGGCGGCCAGGCTTGCCGAGGGATTCGAATGCGGATGGCTGCTCACTTTTCCACTCCTTCCTGAAAAACGCTTGACGACATATTACACGAGATGGAATATGTAGCCAGCCGTCACCGAAAAAGGAACGCAGCCATGAAGATCGCCAGCTTCGATGTCGACGCCCAGAAGGGCTTCACCCCGCTCTGCCCGGACGAACTGCCGGTGCCCGGCGGCGACGAGATCGCGGCGCACCTGAACCTGCTGGCCCGCCGCGCCACCCTGCGCATCGGCAGCAAGGACGCCCACAGCCCCAGCGCCCCCTGGGTGGTGGGCAGCCACGCGGAGATGCTCGCACCGCTGCCCCTGGCCAATGCCGACATCACCTGGGTCAGCCACTGCGTGCCCGGCACCGCCGGCTTCGAGCTGCTGGACGAACTGCCTCGCCCGCTGGAGTACGACTACTTCGTGTGGAAGGGCGTGGAGCCCGACCTGCACCCCTACGGCGCCTGCTACCACGACCTGGCGGAACGCCGCAGCACCGGGGTGATCGAATTCCTCCGGCAGAACGCGGTCAGCCATGTGCTGGTCGGCGGCCTGGCGCTGGACTACTGCGTGAAAACCACCGCCCTGCAACTGCGCCGCGCCGGCTTTGAGGTTATCGTCTACCTCCCCGCCTGCCGTGCCATTGCCGAGGCCACCGCCGAGACTGCTCGGCTCGAGATGAACGCAGCGGGCATCGTCCTGTGCGCCGGCGAAGCCGAGCTGGATGCCCTGCTCAACCGCACCACCTGGGAGTGCTGAAGATGGCCGAGAGCGTGTTTTCCGACCGCATCGTGCAGAACCTGCTGGACACCGACTTCTACAAGCTGACGATGATGCAGGCGGTCCTGCACAACTACCCCAACGCCGAGGTGGAATGGGAGTTCCGCTGCCGCAACGCCGAGGACCTGACGCCCTACCTGGCGGAGATCCGCTACCAGATCGAGCGCCTGGCCGAGATCAGCGTCACCGCTGACCAACTGGCCTTCCTCGAACGCATCCCCTTCATCAAGCCGGACTTCATCCGCTTCCTCAGCCTGTTCCGCTTCAACATGCGCTACGTCCAGGCCGGGGTCGAAGACGGCCAGCTGTGCATCCGCCTGCGCGGCCCCTGGCTGCACGTGATCCTCTTCGAGATCCCGCTGCTGGCCATCGTCAGCGAGGTGCGCAACCGCTACCGCTACCGCGAGGTGGTGATCGAGCAGGCCAGCGAGCGCCTCTACGAGAAGCTCGACTGGCTCAAGCGCGAGGCCAGCCCGAGCGAACTGGAGGGCTTCCAGGTGGCCGACTTCGGCACCCGCCGGCGCTTCTCCTACCGGGTGCAGGAGGAGATGGTGCACATCCTCAAGCGCGACTTCCCCGGGCGCTTCGTCGGCACCAGCAACGTGCACCTGGCCCGCGAGTTCGGCATCAAGCCCATCGGCACCATGGCCCACGAATGGCTGATGGCCCACCAGCAACTGGGCCCGCGCCTGATCGACAGCCAGATCGCCGCGCTGGACTGCTGGGTCCGCGAGTACCGGGGCCTGCTCGGCATCGCGCTGACCGACTGCATCACCACCGATGCCTTCCTGCGGGACTTCGACCTGTACTTCGCCAAGCTCTTCGACGGCCTGCGGCACGACTCCGGGGACCCGATGGAGTGGGCCGAAAAATGCATCCGCCACTACGAGAAGCTCGGTATAGACCCGCTCTCCAAGACCCTCGTATTCTCCGACGGTCTCGACCTGCCCAAGGCGCTGGAGCTGTACCGCGCCCTGCATGAGCGCATCCATGTCAGCTTCGGCATCGGCACGCGGCTGACCTGCGACATCCCCGGGGTCGAACCGATGAACATCGTCATCAAGATGACCGCCTGCAACGGCCAGCCGGTGGCGAAGCTCTCCGACACGCCGGGCAAGACCCAGTGCCGCGACGAGAACTTCGTGACCTACCTGAAACATGTATTCCGCGTGGACGCACGCTGAGGAGACACCCCATGAGCAACCGCCAGCAAGAAATCGCCCAAGCCCTCGCCGTGGTCCCGCCCTTCGCCGACCAGGCCGCCCTGGTGGCGGAAGTCGAGCGGCGCAAGGCCTTCATCAAGGACTGCCTGCGCACCTCCGGTCTCAAGGTACTGGTGCTGGGCATCAGCGGCGGCGTCGACTCCACCACCGCGGGCCGCCTGGCGCAGCTCTCGGTGGAGGAGCTGCGCACCGAGACCGGCGATGACGGTTACCGCTTCATCGCGGTGCGCCTGCCCTACAACGTGCAGCACGACGAAGCCGACGCCCAGGTGGCGATGAACTTCATCCGTGCCGACGAGGAAGAGACGGTCAACATCGCCGACAGCGTGGTCGGCCTGGCCGAGCAGGTCACCCACCTCAACCACCTGACCGATGCCCGCCGCGACTTCGTCACCGGCAACATCAAGGCGCGCATCCGCATGGTGGCGCAGTTCGCCATCGCCAACGCCAACAACGGCCTGGTGATCGGCACCGACCACGCCGCCGAAGCGGTGATGGGCTTCTTCACCAAGTTCGGCGACGGCGCCTGCGACCTGGCCCCGCTCTCCGGCCTGGTGAAAGGCCAGGTGCGTGCCATCGCCGCCTACCTGGGAGCACCGAACAGCGCCGTGAACAAGGTGCCGACCGCCGACCTGGAAGAGCTGCGCCCCGGCAAGCCGGACGAGGAAGCCCACGGCGTGAGCTACACCGAGATCGACGCCTTCCTGCACGGCCAGCCGGTCAGCCAGGCGGCCTATGACGCCATCGTCCGCACCTACGACAACACCCGTCACAAGCGCGAGCTGCCGCTGGCGCCCTGAAGCCCTGAAGCACCAGCGCTTGATGCAAAACGCCCGGCAATGCCGGGCGTTCTGCTGTCTGGGTTTCAGGCGACTGAGTTCAGGCGACTGGGTCGGGCGGCGGTTCGTCCGGCAGGGTCGGCTCGCCCGGCTCGCGGGACGGGGTGGGTTCACCCGGCTCGCCGGGGTCGCCAGGCACGTGCTGGGCGAAGAAGGGCCAGGGCCGGGTGGCCGGGAGTTCGTGTACGGCGATGGGCATGGCGAGGTTCTCCACGGAGGGGCTGTCCTTGTGGGACGCCACGCAGCCCGTGGGATTCCGGGTCATTCGTCGCCGGGGGCGTCGTAGGTCACGGTGAGGGACGTGACCACCTGGCGATCCGGCCCTTCCAGGCCGTAGTTCCCGGACTGCCCATAGCCCAGCCAGAGGGTGCTGCTGCCACGCTGGCGCACGTCCGAATACTCGTCGCCATCGCCCTCCAGCCCCTGCATCAGGGTGAGGGCCCGCTCCCGGTCCATGCCGAGGGCCAGTTGCTTGTCCACCACGAAGTCCCAGGTCGCCGCGCCGGGCGCCACCCGCTGCAGCCAGCCCAGGCCGAGCTCGTCGGTGAAGCGGTCGAGGCGCCAGCAGCGCACCTCGGCCAGGCGCCCGTCCTGGAACACCAGCAGCAGGCTGTTGCCGTAGAGCAGACCCTGGCTGTTGCCGCTCATGGGCAGCCGGACAGTGGGCTCGCCCAGGGCCTGGACGAAGCGCTCCGGCGAGGCATCCGCGGGCAGGCCGAACACCTCACGATCACCGATTACCGAGAGGGTCCGGGCGTGGGCCAGGGGCAGGGACAGGCACAAGGCGAGGCCAAGGGCGAAGAGGCGTTTCATCGGTGAAGCTCCCGGGTCCGTGGGTTCAGGGGGTGGCCAGGCTGGCCTCGTCCTCGGCGGCCAGGCGGTAGCCCTTGCCGTAGACGGTCTGGATCAGTTGTGGGCGGTTGGCGTTGACCTCCAGCTTGCGGCGCAGGCGCACGATCAGGGCGTCCACGGTACGGGCGTCGACTTCCTCGTCGTCGTCCTGGCCCCGGCGCAGGCACTGCATGAGGTCGTGGCGGTTGACCGCGCTGCCCCGGCGCTCGATGAGGCCGATCAGCAGGGCGAACTCGCCTGGGGTGAGCACCACGTCCTGACCGGCGGTATCGCTGATGCGGCGGCGCAGCAGGTCGACGCGGAAGCGCCCGAGGCGTACGGAGAAGTCGGCCTCGCGCTCACCCTGGCCACAGCGGCGCAGCAGGCTGCGCACCTGGGCGAGGAGGATGCGCAGGTTCAGCGGCTTGGTCAGGTAGCCGTCGGCACCGGCCTCCAGGCCCACCACGCGGTCGTAGTCCTCGTCCCGCACGGTGACCAGGATGATGCCGAGCTGCGGCTGGCTGCGGCGCAGCTGGGCGGTGATGGTCAGGCCGTCCAGGTCGGGCAGGCCGATGTCCAGCAGCACCAGGGCCGGGCGCAGTTGCTGGACCAGCTCCAGGCAGGCCCGCCCGGAGTCGGTGGCATGCACCTCGAACCCGGCTTCGCGCAGGTACAGCACCAGCATCTCGCGGATTTCCGGCGCGTCTTCGACCACCAGCAGCTTGTCGACCATCCACAGCCCCTCTTCGTCAGGCGGCGGATTCTGGCGCAAACCGCAGGCGCGTTGCCACCACCTGGGTCAAGGGATTGCGCGACCCGCTTCACGCTGCAGGCGTTCCCTGAGCAGCAGCAGGTGGCGCTCCAGGATCGCCAGCAGCTCGGGCACCTGCTCCGGCCGTTCGGTGCGCTCGGCGGCCTGGGCCAGGCTGTCGAGCCCGAAGTTCAGGGTGCTGCCGCGCAGGCGGTGGCACAGGGCGCTCAGCTCCAGGCGGGCTGCCTCGGGGGCCTCGGGCAGGTGCGCCAGGGCGTCACGCACCTCCTCCAGGGACGCCACCAGGGTGGGCAGCAGGCGGTCGAACAGGGCGTGACCGAGCCAACCGCGCAGCGCCTCCAGGCGCGCCTCGGAGAACTCCTCGGGCTGGGTGGGCGAGGCTTCGCCGGGGATGTCCCAGTCCTCCAGCACGGCCAGCAGGGCCTCGCGCCGCAGGGGCTTGCCGAGCACCGCGCGCAAGCCGGCCTCGCGCCACTGGCGCGGGTCCAGGTCCCGCGCGTTGGCAGTCAGGGCCACCAGCAGGGGCGGTGTCGAGCGGGCCTGCTGGAGGATCAGCCGGCTGGCGGTGAGGCCGTCGATGTCCGGCAGGCGCAGGTCCATCAGCACCAAGTCGAAGGTGGCCGTGGCGCAGGCCTCGACGCCCTCGCGGCCATCCCGGGCGGTGCTCACCTGGCAGCCCCAGCGCTCCAGCAGTTCGGCGGTCACCAGGCGGTTCACCTCCACGTCTTCCACCAGCAGCACCCGCAGGCCCTGCAACAGCGCGGCGGCTTCGTCTTCCTCCTCCGCTGCCGGGGCTTCGGCCGGCTGCCAGGGCAGCCAGAGGTCGATGCGCGTGCCCTGGCCGGGGGCGCTGTCCAGCGCCAGGCGGGCGCCCATCAGCGCGGCCAGGCGGGCGCTGATGTAGAGCCCCAGGCCGATGCCGGGCTGGCCTGCTTCGGGGTCGCGGACGAAGGCCTCGAACAGGGTCGGTTGCAGCTCGTGGCGGATGCCGGGGCCGGTATCGGCCACCCGCAGGGCCAGGCCCTGGCTGCTGCGTTCGAGGATCACCAGCACCTGGCCCTGGTCGGTGAACTTGAGGGCGTTGCCCAGCAGGTTGTAGAGCACCTGGCGCAACGGCTGGGGGTGCCCCAGCACGTAGGCGGGCAGGTCGTCGGCACAGCGGGTGAGCAGGCGCAGGCCGCGAGCCTCGGCCTGGGGCCGGAAGATGGCAGCGCACTCCTCCACCAGGCGCTCCGGGGAGAACACCTGGGCCGGCGGCAGTTCGAGCTTCTCGGCGCGGGACAGCAGCATCAGCCCGTCGAGCACGTCGGTGAGGCTCTGGGCGGCGACGCGCACGGTGTCCAGGCGATGGCGCTGCTGCTCGTCCAGGCCGTCGCCCTGCAGCAGGTGCAGGTGCCCCTGGATGGCCACCAGCGGGGTACGCAGCTCGTGGCTGAGCATGGCCTGGCGCTCCAGGGACTGCTGGGCCTCGTGCAGGGCCTGGTCGCGGGCCACCGCCAAGGCCTGGGTGCGTTCCTCCACGCGGGCTTCCAGGGAGGCGTTGAGGCGCTGCAGGTCCCGGCTCAGCTGCTTGCTGCGCTGCAGGGCGTCGATCACCCGGCTGCCCACCACCACGCCGTGGGAGAGCATGAAGAAGAGGATGCCCAGCGGGATCAGGTTCAGGGTCGGCACGCTGAGGGAATAGAGCAGCAGGTCGTTGACGATGGTGACGTCCATCACCAGCATCCCGCCCAGCGCCACCAGGGCCCCGGGGCGCCGACGCCGCACGGCCAGCACCAGGGCGCCGAGGAAGTACAGCTCGCAGAGCAGCAGCCAGATGGCGCAGGGGTCCCGCGTCAGGGTGAAGAAGGCCGGCGGTGTCCCCAGGGTGACCAGCGCACCCAGCACGCCCACCGCGACCAGCACGCGCTGCACCCGCCGCGACAGCTCGTCGGGGAACAGGCGCAGCAGCAACACGCCGTAGACCGGGGAGAACAGGTGCCCGGTGAGGTATTCGATGCGGTAGATCCACACCGACGGCCATTGCAGGTAGTGGTCCAGCAGTTCGCCGCTGGACGCCGCGCGCAACCCGGCCAGCACCAGCAGCACGGCAAACGGCAGGCCACCGAGCGCCCGCGCCGCGCTGCGGTCCATCAGGGCCATGAACAGCGCCATCATCAGCGCACCGCCCAGGGTCAGCAGGTACAGGGCGCGCTGGCGGCTGGCATCCAGCGCCAGGCCGGCCAGGGTGCCGGCACGCACCTCCATGTCGATGCCGCCTTCATGGTGGAAGTGGTTGGACAGCTCGATCCGCACCGTCACTCGTTTGGCACCGACGGGCAGCGGCACGATGGCCGACTGCAGCCGCTGCACTTCGTGCTCGGCATCCCCCGGCTGGCCGCGCTCGAAGGCCAGGCTGCCGTCGATCCAGACCCGCGCTGCGGACTTGAAGTCGTCGAAGTACAGCGCCAGGGGTTCCGGGTACTCGGGCAGCAGCAGCTCGCTGGTCAGCTCGATGCGCCCAAAGCCCACCTCGCCCCAGGGCTTCCGGGTGCCGTCCTTCCAGGTGAAGGGCAGCGGCACCTCCTGCTCTGCCCGTGCCGGCTCCAGCCAGGTCAGCCGCCAGGTGCCGTCGAGCACGTGCAGGGCGCCCTGGGCCGGGTCCCAGGCCCGCAGGTCGTTCAGCGGCTCGGCCTGGGCGGCCCAGGCCGGCAGCCACAGCGACAGGCAGAGGAACAGGTACAGGCGCAATCGGGACACGGGAAACCCTCGGCGGGCGGCTGGCTTCAAGGAAAGGCGCTGGCGGAGCGCCACTCACGAAAAAGCCGGGCAATGCCCGGCTTTTCCGACAGAAGGTGTGGGTCAGGCTTTCGGCAATGTCACGCCGACCTGGCCCTGGTACTTGCCGCCCCGGTCCTTGTAGGATACCTCGCAGGCCTCGTCCGATTGCAGGAAGAGCATCTGCGCCACACCTTCGTTGGCGTAGATCTTCGCCGGCAGGTTGGTGGTGTTGGAGAACTCCAGGGTCACGTGGCCCTCCCACTCCGGCTCCAGCGGGGTGACGTTGACGATGATGCCGCAGCGGGCATAGGTGCTCTTGCCCAGGCAGATGGTCAGCACGTCGCGGGGGATGCGGAAGTACTCGACGGTACGAGCCAGGGCGAAGGAGTTCGGCGGGATGATGCAGACGTCGCTGTTGATGTCGACGAAGCTCTTCTCGTCGAAGTTCTTCGGGTCCACCACGGCCGAGTGGATGTTGGTGAAGACCTTGAACTCGGCAGCGCAACGCACGTCGTAGCCGTAGCTGGACACCCCGTAGGAGATCACCCGGCTGTCGTCCGCGCCGCGCACCTGGCGCTCGACGAAGGGCTCGATCATGCCGTGTTCCAGTGCCATGCGGCGAATCCACTTGTCCGATTTGATGCTCATGGCGGGTGTTCCTGTGAGGCGAAATTTGACCGCGAATCTTACCGGTCGCGCACGTTCCGGGCAAAGGGCAGCGCCGGGTTCCGTGGCCTGCCGCCCAGCGGCAGCGCGAGGGGCTTGAAGCGTCCGGGCCGCCTGGGACACTGTGGGCCGCCCTCGTGGAGAAAGGACCCACCATGACCTTCTGGATCGTCATCCCCGGCCTGTGCGCGGCCGCCTTCGGCTTCACCCTGTGGAAGCGTCGCCGTATCGCCGCCCGGGAACGCCTGATCCGAGCGTTCCGCCCGCCGCCGCGTCTGCTCGACGAGCTGCGCAAACGCCACCCGCAGCTGAGCCTGGAGGACTGCATGCTGGTCTGCGCCGGGCTGCGGCAGTTCTTCCTCTGCTACCTGAAGAGCGGCTTCGGCTACGTGTCCATGCCCTCCCAGGTGGTGGACGACCTGTGGCATGCGCTGATCCTCGACACCCGCGAATACCGGCGCTTCTGCCAGCGCGCCTTCGGCCGCTTCCTCCACCACCGCCCGGCCTGGGCGCTGTCCGGCAAGGCCCGGCAAGCCGACGCCGGCCTGCGGCGCTGCTGGTGGTACGCCTGCGAGCAGGAGCGCATCGACCCGCACACGCCGGGCCGTGTGCCGCTGCTGTTCGACCTGGACCGGCGCCTGGGCATCGCCGGCGGCTTCCTCTATGTGGCTGATTGCCGGGGCGTGCGCCGCGACGACCGGGGCGACTCGGGCAGCACCGTCATCTACTGCGGTGGCGACTTCGTCGGCAGCGACAGCAGCTACGACTCCAGCGACTTCGGCGATGGCCGTGGCGTAAGCGACAGCTCTTCGAGCATCAGCTACAGCTGGGACGGGGACTCCGGCGGTGGGGACTCCGGCGGCGACAGTGGCGGATGTGGCGGTGGCGGGGACTGAGCGCCCTGTGAGGCGGTCGACCGACGGCGGGTCGCACACCCGCTAGGCTGGCGCCCTCCCCGCCTGGAACGCCGCCATGATCGACGCCTTCTCCCCACTGCTCTACATCACGCTCCGTGCGCAGCAGCTCCGCGGCCTGAATGCGAAATCGGGCCAGGTGCTCGACGAGCCACCTGTGCTGGCGATCCAGACCCGCAACGGCAAACGCACGGTGTTGGCGGCCGGGCACGCAGCCCGGCAACTGCTCGGCCAGCCCGAGGTGGAGCTGGTGAACGGCTTCGAGCACCCACGCGCCCTGCTGGCGGATTTCACCCTCGCGGAGAACACCCTGCGCCTGTTCATCCGACAACTGGCGCCCCGGACCTTCACCAGCGCGGCGCCGGTGCTGGTCCTGCACCCACTGGAGCACCTGGAGGGCGGGCTGACCCAGGTGGAAATCCGTGGGCTGTACGAACTGGGCCGCAGCGCCGGTGCCCGCAAGGTGCACCTGTGGGTCGGCCGGGAACTGACCCGCGAGGAACTGCTGGCCCGGCAGTTCCCCACGGAGGGCGGCACGCTGCTGGCGATCTAGCGGGCCCGGAGGCCCTCAAGCGCGCAGCGGGGCCCTTGATCAATCGTCGCTGATGGTGATGCTCGGCATCGCCGTGGCACCCAGGCCGGCCTGGGCGATGCGCGCGCCGACGGTGCGGGCCATCTGCTGGTAGATCATGGCGATCTGGCTTTCGGGGTCGGCCACGGTGGTGGGCTTGCCACCGTCGGACTGCATGCGGATGGCCATGGACAGCGGCAGCGAGGCCAGCAGGTCGACGCCGTACTGGGCCGCCAGCTTCTCGCCACCGCCTTCGCCGAACAGGTGCTCGGCGTGGCCGCAGTTGGAGCAGATGTGCACGGCCATGTTCTCCACCACGCCCAGCACCGGGATGTTGACCTTGCGGAACATCTCCACGCCTTTCTTGGCGTCCAGCAGGGCCAGGTCCTGCGGGGTGGTGACGATCACGCTGCCGGCCACCGGCACCTTCTGCGCCAGGGTCAGCTGGATGTCGCCGGTGCCCGGGGGCATGTCCACCACCAGGTAGTCGAGGTCGTCCCAGGCGGTCTGGGTGATCAGCTGGATCAGCGCGCCGGAGACCATCGGCCCGCGCCACACCACCGGGGTGTTGTCGTCGGTGAGGAAGGCCATGGACATGACCTGCACGCCGTGGGCTTCCAGCGGCACGAAGAACTTCTGGTCGCGTACCTGCGGGCGGGTGCCCTCGGGGATGCCGAACATGATGCCCTGGCTGGGGCCGTAGATGTCCGCATCGAGGATGCCGACGCGGGCGCCTTCGCGGGCCAGGGCCAGGGCCAGGTTGGCGGCGGTGGTGGACTTGCCGACGCCGCCCTTGCCGGAGGCGACGGCGATGATGTTCTTCACGTTGGCCAGGGCCGGCACCTGCTCCTGGGCCTTGTGCGGCTGGATCACGCAGTCCACGCGGACCTCGGCGCGGTCGACGCCGTCGAGGTTCTCCAGGGCCATCTGCAGGGTCTGCGCCCAGCCACTCCTGAACAGCCCGGCCGCGTAGCCCAGCTCCAGGCGCACGCTGACCTTGCCGCCCTGGATGTCGACATCACGCAGGCAACCCGCGCTGACCGGGTCCTGGTTGAGGTGGGGATCGGTGAACTGGCGCAGGGTCGCTTCGACCTGGGCGCGGGAAACGGTGCTCATGGCGGGACTCCAGATAAAGACCGAGCAAAACTGGCGGGTATCCTACCCGAGCCCTCCCGCCACCGGGCCCTCCGGGCGTGAAAAAAAGCCGGCGACTCTTTATAGTTGCCGACTTCCCTTCGTTCCGTATCCGGTAGCCCAGCACCATGACCGAGCCCCGCAAGATCCTTGTGACAAGCGCCCTCCCCTATGCCAACGGTTCCATCCACCTGGGGCATATGGTCGAGTACATCCAGACCGACATCTGGGTGC
The DNA here is from genome assembly GCF_000931385.1 of Pseudomonas sp. FeS53a. NCBI lineage: Bacteria > Pseudomonadati > Pseudomonadota > Gammaproteobacteria > Pseudomonadales > Pseudomonadaceae > Pseudomonas > Pseudomonas sp. FeS53a. The sequence goes on along the minus strand of NZ_JYFT01000078.1, from coordinate 97,827 downwards.
GCTTCCAGAAGATGCGCGGCAACCAGGCCATCTACGTCTGCGCCGACGACGCCCACGGTTCGGCCATCATGCTGCGCGCCGAGAAGGAGGGCATCACCTCCGAGCAGCTGATCGACAACGTGCGCGCCGAGCACACCACCGACTTCGCCGACTTCCTGGTGGACTTCGACAACTATCACTCCACCCACTCGCCGGAGAACCAGGCGCTGTCGAGCCTGATCTACACCCGCCTGCGCGACGCCGGCCACATCGCCACCCGCCCGGTGACCCAGTACTTCGACCCGGACAAGCAGATGTTCCTGGCCGACCGCTTCATCAAGGGCACCTGCCCGAAATGCGCGGCCGAGGACCAGTACGGCGACAACTGCGAAGTGTGCGGCGCCACCTACGCCCCCACCGAGCTGAAGAACCCCAAGTCGGCCATCTCCGGCGCCACCCCGGTGCTCAAGGAGTCGCTGCACTACTTCTTCAAGCTGCCGGACTTCGACGCCATGCTGAAGCAGTGGACCCGCAGCGGCGCCCTGCAGGAGTCGGTGGCCAACAAGATCGCCGAATGGCTGGACGCCGGCCTGCAGCAGTGGGACATCAGCCGTGATGCGCCCTACTTCGGCTTCGAGATCCCCGACGCGCCGGGCAAGTACTTCTACGTCTGGCTGGATGCCCCCATCGGCTACATGGCCAGCTTCCAGAACCTCTGTGCGCGCCGCCCGGAGCTGGACTTCGACGCCTACTGGGCCAAGGACTCCAGCGCCGAGCTGTACCACTTCATCGGCAAGGACATCGTCAACTTCCACGCCCTGTTCTGGCCCGCCATGCTCGAAGGCGCCGGCTTCCGCAAGCCCACCGCGCTGAACGTGCACGGCTACCTGACCGTCAACGGCCAGAAGATGTCCAAGTCCCGCGGCACCTTCATCAAGGCCCGCACCTACCTGGACCACCTGGACCCGGAATACCTGCGCTACTACTACGCCTCCAAGCTCAGCCGCAGCGTCGACGACCTCGACCTGAACCTGGAGGACTTCGTGCAGAAGGTGAACTCCGACCTGGTGGGCAAGGTGGTCAACATCGCCAGCCGCTGCGCCGGTTTCATCCACAAGGGCAACAGCGGCCGCCTGGTGGCCGAGAATGCCGCGCCGGAGCTGTTCGCCGAGTTCGCCAGCGCCGCGCCGAGCATCGCCGAGGCCTATGAGAACCGCGACTTCGCCCGGGCCATGCGCGAGATCATGGCGCTGGCCGACCGCGCCAACGCCTGGATCGCCGACAAGGCGCCCTGGGCCCTGAACAAGCAGGACGGCAAGCAGGCCGAGGTGCAGGCCATCTGCGCCGCCGGCGTGAACCTGTTCCGCCAGCTGGTGATCTTCCTCAAGCCGGTGCTGCCGAACCTGGCCGCCGCCGCCGAGCAGTTCCTCAACGTCGCCCCGCTGAGCTGGAACGACCACCAGGTGCTGCTGGCCGACCACGACCTGAACCCCTTCAACCCGCTGATGACCCGGATCGACCCCGTGAAGATCGACGCCATGATCGCTGCCTCCAAGGAAGACCTCGCTGCCCAGAACGCCGCCCCGGCCCCCGCCGGCAACGGCGAGCTGACCAAGGAGCCGCTGGCTCCGGAAATCGCCTTCGACGCCTTCGCCGCCGTGGACCTGCGCATCGCCCTGATCGAGAAGGCCGAGTTCGTCGAGGGTGCCGACAAGCTGCTGCGCCTGACCCTGGACATCGGCGACGCCAAGCGCAACGTGTTCTCCGGCATCAAGAGCGCCTACCCGGACCCGAGCAAGCTGGAAGGCCGCCTGACCCTGTACGTGGCCAACCTGGCTGCGCGCAAGATGAAGTTCGGCGTCTCCGAAGGCATGGTCCTGGCGGCCGGCCCCGGCGGCGAGGAGATCTACCTGCTCAGCCCCGACAGCGGCGCCAAGCCGGGCCAGCGCGTCAAGTAAGCCGCGCCGCCCTCGCGAAGCGCCTGCCCGGTCACCGGCCAGGCGCTTCGTCGTTTCAGCCCCACGAACACCCTGCAAGGAACGCCCATGATCAAGCACTGGACCCTCCCCTTCCTGCTGGCCCTCACCGCCCTGGCCGGCTGCTCCCCGTCGGACCGCGAGGCGAGCGGCGGTGCCGCCCTCCAGGGCGAAACTTCCAAGCCCGGCGCCTTCCTCGCCTACGAGCACCAAGTCTCCATCCACCTCGCCGCCGAGGCCGTTGCCCCGCGTCTGGCCGCCACCCGCGAAGCCTGCAACGACGGCCGCTTCGGCAGCTGCGAGCTGCTGGCCATCGAGCAGAACCAGGGCGGCTACCGCGCCGGCCAGCTGGTGCTGCGCATCGTGCCCGAAGGCGTGGAGAAGATCGTGGCCCTGGCCGCCGAGGGTGGCGAGCTGCAAAGCCGCACCACCCGCGCCGAAGACCTGGCCCAGGCGGTGGGCGACAACGCCCGCACCCACGAGCGCCTGGAGCGCCAGTACAAGACCCTGCAAGCCTTCCAGGAGCGCAAGGACCTGGCCGTCGCCGACCTGCTGGCCCTGGCCCGGGAAATGGCCGAGCTGGAGGTGCAGCTGGCCGCCAATGCCCAGGAGTCCGCCCAGCAGCAACGGCGCATCGCCACCAACCTGCTGACTCTGGACTTCACCACCGACCAGCAGCGCCCGAGCCGCCTGTCGCGCATCGGCGAGGCTGCCGCCGGCCTGCTGGACAACGCCACCGAAGGCACCGCCCAGGCCCTGGAGATGCTCGGCTACGGCATTCCCTTCGTGGTCATCCTCTTCCCCCTGGCGCTGCTGGTGCGCGGGCTGTGGCGCCGCGCCACGGGCCGCAACAAGGCCGCTGCCCAAGGCTGAACAGGGCTGGGACCAGGGTCGCCCCGGGGCGGCCCTGTACCCGCCCGGCGCCATCCCGGATAATACGCGGCCCTTTGTGAACGATCCGGCCCGTCCCGAATCCATGACCGATCTCCTCATCGCGCTGTTGGGCGCAGCCCTGGTCAACAACCTGCTGCTGGCACAGGCAGCGGGTGGCGACGCCCAGCCCCGTCTGCAGGCCCTGGCCCGTGCCGGCGGCCTGATGCTGGCCCTGGGGCTTCCCCTGGCCTGGCTGCTCGACCGCCTTCTGCTGGCCCCCCTGGCCCTGGACCACCTGCGCCCGCTGGTGCTGCTGCCCCTGCTGGCGCCCCTGGCCTGGGCCGCGCTGGCGCTGCTCAAGCGCCTGCCCGGCACCGCCGACGTACCGAACGGCCTGTTCCCGCTGCTGCTGGGCAATGGCGCGGTACTCGGTGGCCTGTACCTGGCCGCCAGCAGTGGTTTCGTCCACGCGCTGGGCCTCGGCCTGGCAGGTGGCCTCGGCTTCTGGCTGGCACTGGGGCTGTTCGCCGACCTGATGCAACGGGTCGACGCCGCCGATGTACCCGCGCCCCTGCGCGGCACGCCGATCACCCTGCTCTGCGCCGGCCTCATGGGCGTCGCGCTGATGGGCTTCAACGGCCTGGTGGCGCCATGAGCCAGCCCCTTGTCCAGCGCATCGACGCCCTGCTGCCGCAGACCCAGTGCGGCAAGTGCGGCCACCCCGGCTGCCGCCCCTATGCCGAAGGCATCGCCCGGGGCGAAGCCATCAACAAGTGCCCGCCCGGCGGCCAGGTGACCATCATCGCCCTGGCCGACCTGCTGCAGGTGCCGGTCCTGCCACTGGACGCGCCCAATGGCCCGGTCCCGCCGCAGGTCGCCTTCATCCGCGAGGCCGAGTGCATCGGCTGCACCAAGTGCATCCAGGCCTGCCCGACCGACGCCATCGTCGGGGCCGCGCGGCAGATGCACACGGTCATCCGCGACGAGTGCACCGGCTGCGAACTCTGCGTCGCGCCCTGCCCGGTGGACTGCATCGACATCCTGCCCCTGGCCGAGCCGGACGCCAGCGCCCAGCGCGAGCGGGCCGACCAGTTCCGCCAGCGCTTCGAGCAGCGCAACGCCCGCCTGGCCCGTGACGAAGCCCGCCGCCAGGCCGAGCGCGAAGCTCGCGCACAGCGCCAGGCCCACGCCCAGGAAAAGGCCCGCAACGAAGCCGCCGCCAGCATCGACCCGGTGCAGGCCGCCATCGAACGGGTCAAGGCCCAGAAGGCCGCCGCCGGCACCCTCAGCGACGAACAGAAGCGCCTCAAGGTGGAAGCGGCCATGGCCCGCGTGGCGCTGTCCCGTGCGGAGAAGCAGTACGCCACCTACGGCACCTCCGACCTCGCCGCCCAGGTGGCCGAACTCAAGGCCGCCAGCGAGCGGGCGGACGCCGCCCTGGCCCATGCCAGCGCCGCCCCCGCGCCGGTCACGGACGAAGCAGCGCTGAAGAAGGCAAAGATCGAAGCCGCCATGAGCCGCGCCCAGTTGGCCAAGGCGCAGAAGGCCTATGGCGCCGAACCGGATGCCGGGCAGCAGACCCAGCTGGCCGCCCTGCAACAGGCGGTGGATGCCGCCGAGGCCGCCCTGGCGCGCCTGCAGGCAGCACAGCCGGCCACGCCGCCCAGCGCGGGCGAGGCCGCGCTCAAGCAGGCCAAGGTCGCCCTGGTGACCCGTCGGGGCGCGTTGCGCAGCGCCGAGGCCCGTGGCGCGGACGAAGCCGAGCTGGCGCCGCTGCGCCAGGCCCTGACCGACGCCGAGGCCGCCCTGCATGCCGCCGAGGATGCCTGCGGCAAGGCGCCGCCCGAGCTGCAGCGCATCGACAAGCGCCCGGTGGACCCGGCCCTGCGCGCGCTGAAGACCGAGCTGGCCATGGCCCGTGCCGAGGTCAGCCGCCTGGAGCGCCGCCAACCCCGCGACGAGGCTGCCATCGGCCGCGCCCAGGCCCGCCTGGCCGAAGCCGAACGCCGCCTCGGCGAACACCCCGAGGCCTGAGCCGGCCATGGCCAGCGCTCCCGGTTTCGACCCGCGCCCGGCCATGAGCCTGGTGCTGCTGGCGTGCCTGCCGGGCCTGCTGGTCCAGCTCTGGCACTACGGGTTCGGCACCTTGCTGCAACTGGCCCTGGCGATCCCCTGCGCCCTGGCTTGCGAGGCGCTGGTGCGGCGCCTGCGCGGGCAGCGCGTCGCCCCGGACGAGGCCCTGTTCGGCCGCCCCTGGCTGGCCGAGGGCAGCGCCCTGGTGACGGCCACCCTGCTGGCCCTGGCCCTGCCGCCCTATAGCCCCGCCTGGCTGACCCTGCTGGCCTGCGCGGCGGCCATCCTGCTGGGCAAGTCGGTCTTCGGCGGTTTCGGCCGCAACCCCTTCAACCCCGCCATGCTCGGCTTCGCCCTGGCCCTGCTGGCCTTCCCGGCGCAGATGGCCCAATGGCCCGTTGCCGGCCAACCCCACGGCCTGCTGGCTGCGCTGCAGCAGGTGCTGGGCCTGGGCAGCGGCCTGGTGGACGGCTGGAGCCAGGCCACGGTGCTGGACAGCCTGCGCCACAACGACCGCCTGACCATCGACGAACTGTTCGCCCGCAACGCCGCCTTCGGCCACCTCGGCGGGCGCGGTGCGGAATGGGTCAACCTCGCCTTCCTCGTAGGCGGCCTGTGGCTGCTGCAACGCCGGGTGATCCGCTGGCACGCCCCGGTGGGGCTGATCGCCGGGCTGTTCGTCGCCAGCCTGCTGGGCTGGAACGGCAGCGGCTCGGACTCCAACGGCTCGCCGCTGCTGCACCTGCTCTCCGGCGCCACCATGCTCGGCGCCTTCTTCATCGTCACCGAGCCGGTCTCCGGCCCCAGTGCCGACCGGGCGCGGCTGGCATTCGGCCTGGGCGTTGGCGTGCTGGTCTACGTGATCCGCACCTGGGGCGGCTATGCCGACGGCATGGCCTTCGCCGTGCTGCTGATGAACCTGGCGGTGCCGGCGCTGGAGCGCTGGGCCCAGCGCGCGAGGCCCTCTCCGTGAACGGGCGCAGCCTCGCGTGCCTGCTGGTGGCCGCCGCCCTGGCGATGGGCCTGCTCACGGCGCTGCACGGCGTACTCGCCCCTCGCCAGCAGGCGGCCGCCGAGGCCTCTGCCGAGCGTGCCCTGCTCGACCTGCTGCCCGCCGGCAGCTATGACAACCACCCCCTGCAGGACGCCCTGCCCCTGACCGGGGCTGACGACCTGGGCAGCCCCTCACCGGCCACCGCCTGGCGCGCGCGCCAGGGCGAGCGCCTGGTGGCCGTGCTGCTGCCGGTACGGGCGCGGGGCTATGAAGGGCCCATCGACCTGTTGCTGGCCATCGCGCCGGATGGCCGGCTGCTGCACAGCAAGGTCCTGGCGCACCGGGAAACACCGGGAATCGGCGATCGCATCGAAGCCTCCCGCAGCCCCTGGCTGGGCAACCTGGCAGGCCGGAACCTGGCGGAGCAGCCGGGGGAATGGCGGGTCCGCGCGGATGGTGGCGATGTCGACCAGATCGCCGGCGCCACCATCACCTCCCGCGCCGTGGTGGCGGGCGTCCAGGCGGGTCTGCGCTACTTCGATGCCCACCGCGACGCCTTGCTGGGAGCCACGCCATGAGCACGCCTGCACGCACCGCTGCATTGCTCGGCCTGGCACCGCTGCTGGGGGCCAGCGACCTGCTGGTGAAAGCCCTGGGCCTGGCCCTGGTTGCCCTGCCCTTGCTGGCCGGAGTCGGGGCCCTGCTGCCTTGGCTGCATCGCCATCTGGCGGGCCGGGCCTTCTGGATCGGGACGCTGATGCTGGCTGGCTGCGGCGTGGCGCTGGCCGACCAGCTCCTGCGGGCCTTCGCCTACGACCTGCACCAGGCCCTAGACCCCTGGCTGTGGCTGCTGGCCCTGCCGTGCCTGCACCTGGCGCTGGAGGCACCGGGCCGGGCCAGCGATGGCCTCAGGGCAGGCCTGGCGTTCAGCCTGCTGGCCCTGCTGCTCGGCACGCTGCGCGAGGGCATCGGCCATGCCAGCCTGCTGGCCCACGGCGACTGGCTGGGCCTGGGCACACTGGGCCTCACGTTCGCCGGCCATGGTGTCCCGCTCTTCGCCTCGGCGCCGGGAGGGCTTATCCTGCTCGCCCTGCTGTGGGTGCCGCTGCGTCGCGCCTTGCCCTGAGCGCGGTTCGCGCCCCACCCTGAATCCACCGTGAAAAGCCGAATGCCATGAACGCTGCCAAACGCCTGGAAATCTTCCGTCGCCTGCACGAAGACAACCCCGATCCCAAGACCGAGCTGGCCTACACCACGCCCTTCGAACTGCTGATCGCGGTGATCCTCTCCGCCCAGGCCACCGACGTCAGCGTCAACAAGGCCACTGCCCGGCTGTACCCCGTGGCCAATACCCCCGAAGCCATCCACGCGCTGGGGGTGGAGGGCCTGTCGGAGTACATCAAGACCATCGGCCTGTACAACAGCAAGGCGAAGAACGTCATCGAGACCTGCCGCATCCTCATGGAGAAGCACGGCAGCCAGGTGCCGGACAACCGCGAGGACCTGGAGGCCCTGCCCGGCGTGGGCCGCAAGACGGCGAACGTGGTGCTCAACACCGCCTTCCGCCAGCCGGTGATGGCGGTGGACACCCACATCTTCCGCGTCAGCAACCGCACCGGCATCGCCCCGGGCAAGACCGTGCTGGAGGTGGAGAAGAAGCTGGTGAAGTTCGTGCCGAAGGACTACCTGCTCGACGCCCACCATTGGCTGATCCTCCATGGGCGCTATGTGTGCGTCGCCCGGAAGCCGCGCTGCGGAGCCTGCCGGATCGAGGACTTGTGCGAGTACAAGGCGAAGACTTCGGACGATTGAGCGGACCCTGCAAAGTCCTGGTTTTCAATTGAAAAAATCTTTTTTACCGGCCGATTCTTTGTCGCTATAAGGTGCGCCATCACCGCCCCGCATCGTGGAGTGACCTGAATGAGCACTGTCAAAGAAGAGATCGAGATCGAGGAAGACTTCATCGCCGAGGAAGCGGAAGAAGCCGAGGCGCCTGCCGAAGTGGCCAAGACCAACCTGACCAAGCGGCGCATCATCGACAACTACCTCGAAGAGCGTCGCCTGCAGAAGCAGCTGAACGACTACGACTTCGACCTGTGATCGACAGCGCCTGAAAGAGCCCCGCACCTGCGGGGCTTTTTGTTGGCCGTGCACCGCCAGCCGCGCGTTGCAGAGCAGGACGGTTGCAAGGCGCTGAAGAGCAGCAAAAAAGTGCGCAGAGCATTCATGCGGTGCAGTCGGGCGCTGGAGCGGCAGCCCGCAAACGCCTTCGCCAGCGGTCAGCGAGCGGGCGAGAACGGCAGGTCACGAAGGGGCGCCGCTGGACAGCGGCAAGAAGGGGACAAACAAAAGGCCCGTCGCTTGGACGGGCCTTTCGCTTGGAGACTCAGACGCGGGCGACGTCTTCCGCCTGCAGGCCTTTCTGGCCCTGGATCACCGAGAACTCGACCTTCTGGCCTTCGACCAGGGAACGGTGACCTTCGCCGCGGATAGCGCGGTAGTGAACGAATACATCCGGACCGCTTTCACGCTGGATGAATCCATAGCCTTTAGCGTCATTGAACCACTTGACGGTTCCGACCTCACGATCAGCCATTACTACTCTCTCCAAACTCGCAATTTTGTTGTTGGCCCCAATCCTGGGACTTAGACGGGTTGGTAAAGACGTATTTTTCTCGATATCCGACCGCGGTCTGACGAGGCGTGGGCGGGTACTCCGAAAGGCGTTCTTTTAACCACCGCGCCCGGAGTATACGACAGGAAATGCTACAGAAAAGCACTTTTTTCCGGCATGCGGAAAACGCCGTGAGACTAGGTGTTCACGCCCTTTTCCGGGGCTTTCGCGTCACAAAATGGGGCATTTCGGCGAAGGCGCTCCGGGCCCCTGGGCAGGGCCCGGAAACGCCCTGAGGCTCACTTCGCCGAGAGCAGGTCCTCCAGCTTTCGGGCCAGTGCCTGGTACTGGAAAGGCTCGATCAGGTAGGCCCAATCGGTACGCCCCGGTACCTGGTCGTCGAGCTTCTCCTGGCCGGTCAGGCGCAGCCAGTACTGCTCACCCTGCCCCAGCAGTTCGCCGGTGAGGCGGCCGCCGGCGAAGGTCTGCAGTTCGAAGCTGAGCAGCGGCTTGTCCTTGAACTGGACCTGGTCCAGCGGCGCGGCGTCGGCGAACTGCAGGCCGGCGAACACCGCCGCCATGCCGTTGGCCGCTGCCTCGTAGGCCAGCTTGCGACCGGCCGGCAGCTGGCGGACCTTCATGTTCGGCTCGTTCTCGGCGTCGCGGTACACCGTCAGTTCCTTGCCCTGGGGGTAGCGGACTTCGACCTGGCGCACGCTGGAGAAGGGAATGGCGGCGATGCGCCGGTCGAGCCAGGCCAGCTCGGTCTCGGGCAGCTCGATGCGCCGGTCGATCAGCCAGCTCTGGTCGTCGCCGGGCAGGCGCACCAGTTGCCCCTTGCCCTGCTGGCCGGGCTTGCCGATCAGCAGGTCCTGCTGCGGCAGGCCGTTCTGCCCGCGCACCACCAGGCGCAGGGCCTGGCCTTCCCCGGGTTTCTCGGCCAGGCCCAGCTGGGCGTGCAGCTCAGGCTTGGCAGTACGCGCCTCGACCCGGCGCGCCTCGCCCAGGGCCCGCAGCAGGTCGGCCACGGCGCGGGCATCGGCCGGGTAGCCGGCCTTGTCCGCCACCACCCAGGTGGAGTCGCGACGCGCCAGGTGCACCGGCGGTTGACCGGGCCGCTGCACCTCGATGGCATCGATGTCGGCCAGCCGGCCCTGCAGGGCCGGCAGCCAGGCCTGGGCCTGCGCCCCCGGCGTCGGCCCCGCCTGGCGCTGCAGCGCCAGGTAGGTGCCGCCCAGTGCGGCGGCCAGGATGAACAGGAAGATGAAAGCCTTGCGTCCCATGTCCTCTCCTCAGGCGCGGCGACGGCGCCAGGCCCACAGCAGCAGCACGCCCAGGGTCAGCACCAGCGGCACCAGGGCGATGTTGATGAACTTGAGCGTGCGGCCGAGCTTCTCGATGTCGGCGTTGAGCTGGTAGTTGACCTCGCGCAGTTCCTTGCGGATGCGCAGCTTCTCCTGCATGAACTGCTGCAGGGTGGCCTGCTGCTCGGGGGTCAGTTCCAGGGCTTTGGCCGGGTCCTGGTTCTGCAGGCTGGCCAGCTTCTCCTCGGTCTCGGACAGGCGCTGCTTGAGGGCCTGCTCCTGCTCGCGGAAACGCGCTTCGGCCTGGCGCTGGAGGTCTTCCACCACGGTGAAGGGGCGGGTGAAGCGACCGCGGGAGCGCACGCTGATCAGTGCCTCGGAGCCGGAGAGGTTGTCCAGGGCGTTGATGGCGAAGGCGGAGTTGTCCGCCCAGGGCTGCGGCACGCGCTGGCCGAAGAAGTCCTGAACCTGCACCCACATGCGGTCGCTGAGCATGTCGGTGTCGGCGACCACGATGACGTTGATGTTGTCGGCCGACTTCAGCCCGTCCTTGCGCCCTTCGATGCCGTCGGGGAAGGCGCTCTGTGCCGGCCCGCTGATACGGGCCGCGACGGTGTAGCGGTCACCGCTGGGGTTCAGCTCGCCCATCAGCTCCTGCGGGTTGCGCAGCATGGCGAAGCGCTGGGCGTCGAACGGCATGGCGTACTCGGAGCTGTGGATCAGCGGCACGAAGTGGGTCTTGGCACCCTCCAGCGGGCGCAGGATGCCGGCGGTGGCGACCGTCAGGGTCTCCAGGTTGGCGGTGGCCACGTCGCTCGGGTCCAGCGCCTGGCGCGGCAGGGTCAGCCAGGCCGGATGACGGGCCGGGCGCTCGCCCTGGCCCATGCTCACCGACATGGCGTAGGCACCGTCGCCCAGTACCTTGCCGGGCAGCATCTCGAAGCCCCAGGCCTTGAACAGCGCCGGCAGGTCGGAGCTCTTGCCCTCGCCGCCCATCTCGCCGGGCATCGGCATGGCGTGGTCGGCTTCGCTCCAGGGGTCGACGAAGGCCAGCAGCTTTCCGCCCCGCAGGACGAACTGGTCGATGGCGTACTGGGTCTGCTCGGACAGGTTCTTCGGGTGCACCAGCAGCAGCACCGAGACCTTGTCGGGGATCTGGTCGACGTCGGGCTTGAGGCTCTCGATCTGGAACAGCTGGCGGATTTCCTCCATCACCATCCACGGCGAGCTGGGCTGCTGGGTCTGCATGTCGAAGCCGCCGTTGAGCGGCAGCCCGGAGAGCACGCCGACCACCGGGCGCTGGGGATGCGCCAGGCTCTGCACCAGGCGGCTGACCTCGTATTCGAGGAACTCTTCCTGGTCCAGCGGGAAGAACGGGATCACCTGGTGGTCGTCGACGCTGTTGGTGCCGGCCAGGCCGAAGTAGATGGCGTCGCCACCCTGCTGGGCGGGCACCGCCTGGAGGCCGAACTCGGCGGCCTTGTCCTCGTCCTCGGAGAAGGGCTCGGGGTCGACGATGTGCAGCTTGATCTTGCCGTCCGCCGCCTGGGCGTAGGCCTTGAGCATCTCCTCCACGCGGCGGGCGTAGTTGCGCAGCACCACCAGGTCCTTGGCGGACTTGTCGGAGTAGAAGAAGTACAGGTTGATGGGCTCGTCCAGCTCCCCGAGGATCTGCCGGGTGCCGTCGGAAATGGTGTAGAGCTTCTGCTCGGTGAGGTCGAGGCGGGCGTTGGTCAGCGCCAGGCCCGAGACCATGTTGAACGCCAGGAAGGCCAGGGCGATGAGCAGCAGGCCGGCGCTGGAATACATCAGTTTCTTCATGTCAGTCGGCCTTCTTCAGATCGACCACCACGGCGGTGGCGGCGAGCCACGCGGCGATCAGGGAGAGGAAGTAGAGCAGGTCGCGGAGGTCGATCACGCCCTTGCTGATGGCATCGAAGCGGGTCAGGAAGCTCAGCGAGGCGACGGCGTCCAGCAGCCATTGCGGGGCCCAGGCGCTGAAGGCGTCGAGCACCAGCGGGAAGCCGCTGACGATGAACAGGAAGCACACCACCACGGCGAGGATGAAGGCGATCACCTGGTTCTTGGCCAGCGCCGACATGCACGAGCCCACCGCCAGGTAGGAGCCGGCCAGCAGCCAGCTGCCGATGTAGCCGGTGACGATGGCGCCGTTGTCCGGCTCGCCCAGGTAGTTGACGGTGATGACCATGGGGAAGGTCAGCAGCAGTGCCAGGCCGGCGAAGGCCCAGGCGGCGAGGAACTTGCCGGTGACCGCCTCGAAACGGGTGACCGGCAGGGTCATCAGCAGTTCAATGGAGCCGGACTTGCGCTCCTCCGCCCACAGGCGCATGGCGATGGCCGGCACCAGGAACAGGTAGAGCCAGGGGTGGAAGTTGAAGAAGGGCGCCAGGCTGGCCTGGCCGCTTTCGAAGAAACCGCCCAGGTAAAAGGTGAAGACCCCGGACAGCACCAGGAAGATCACGATGAACACATAGGCCAGCGGGGTGGCGAAATAGCTCGCCAGCTCGCGCTTGAAGATGACCGGCAACTGCTTCATGCCGCTTCCCCCCGGGTCAGGCTGCGGAAGACTTCGTCGAGGCGGCCGCGCTCCACGTCCAGCTCCTTGACCCGCCAGCCGCGCTGGTGGATGAGCTGGTTGACCTGCGGGAAGATCACCTCGCCCGGCTTGGCCAGCACCGTCAGGCCACTGCCAGCAGCGTTTTCCTCGACACCGGCAACGCCCGGCAACACGGCCAGCGCCAGCGGATCGAGGGGCTCGTCGGCCACCAGGGTCACCGCCTGGTGGTAGCGGGAGCGGCGCTCCAGCTCGTAGGGGGTGTCGTCGGCCACCAGCTTGCCGGCGGCGATCACCACCGCGCGGGTGCACACCGCCGTCACCTCTTCGAGGATGTGGGTGGAGATGATCACGATCTTGTCCCGGGCCAGGCTCTGGATGAGCTGGCGTACCTGGTGCTTCTGGTTCGGGTCGAGGCCATCGGTGGGCTCGTCGAGGATCAGCACGCGGGGGTCATGGAGGATGGCCTGGGCCAGCCCGACGCGGCGCTTGAAGCCCTTGGACAGGGTCTCGATGCTCTGCCCGAGCACCTTGTCCAGCTCCACCTGGCCGGCGGCCTGGGCGACGCGGGCCTTCTTCTCGGCGCCACGGAAGCCACGGATCTCGGCAATGAATTCGAGGAAGCCGCGCACCGTCATGTCGCCATAGCAGGGCGCGCCCTCGGGCAGGTAGCCGAGGCTGCGCTGGGCCTGCAGGGTCTGGGTCTGGATGTCGTGGCCGAAGATGCTGGCGGTGCCGGAGGTCGGCGCCAGGAAGCCGGTGAGCATCTTCATGGTGGTGGACTTGCCGGCGCCATTCGGGCCGAGAAAGCCGAGCACTTCCCCCGGCTCGACCGCGAAGGACAGGTCGTCCACGGCGGTGTGCTGCGCGAATCGTCTGGTCAGTTTTCTTATGTCGATCATGGCCTCTACCCCAACGGGAAAAGCCCCCGGCCATGCTGGCCTCAGGGGCCCTGCAAAACGCCGGCGGACTATAAGGAGTCTCCCGGCGGCATAGCAAGACAGCGAAGCGTGCCGAAAGTTTCCTGCTGTAACGTGGGATTCAGCCCTGCAAAAGCCGGCTTCGGCTTTTTGCGGCGGGTCAGCGAATACGGCACACTAGCCGCCCCGAGCACACGCTCGTTCCACACCACGACGCCCGTATGACCCGTTCCCCGTTCCGCCGCCTGGCCTTCGGCACCCTGCGCCGCCTCCTCTACCTGTGGGTGCGCTCGGAAACCATCAACCAGTCCGCCTTCACCCTCAAGCTCGACCGCAGCAAGCCCGTGCTCTACGTGCTGCAGCAACCCTCGGCCAGCGACCTGGCGGTGGTGGACCGGGAATGCACCAAGGCCGGGCTGCCGCGCCCGGTGCTGCCGGTGGCAGTGGGCGACAGCCTGGAGCCGGCCGCCTTCTTCTACCTGACCCCGGAGCCGGGCTGGTTCGGCGGGCAGGACAAGCGCGGCACCTCGCCGACCCTGGTGCGGGTGCTGGACGCCATCCAGCAGCACGCGGTGGATGACGCGCAGATCATTCCGGTGACGGTGTTCTGGGGCCAGTCCCCGGACCGCGAGACCAGCCCCTGGAAGCTGCTGTTCGCCGACAGCTGGGCCGTGACCGGGCGCCTGCGCAAGCTGGTCAGCATCCTCATCCTCGGGCGCAAGACCCGGGTGCAGTTCTCCGCCCCCATCCACCTGCGCGAGCTGATCGCCCAGGGCAAGGGCCCGGAGCGCACCCAGCGCATGGTCCAGCGCATCCTGCGGGTGCACTTCCGCAACCAGAAGACCGCCGTGATCGGCCCCGACCTCTCCCACCGCCGCAACCTGGTGAAAGGGCTAGTGCATGCGCCGCTGGTGCGCCAGGCCATCGCCGAGGAAGCCGAGCGCGAGAAGATCAGCCCGGCCAAGGCCGAGGCCCAGGCGCTGAAGTACGGCAACGAGATCGCCTCCGACTTCGCCTACACGGCGATCCGCTTCCTCGAAGTGGTGCTGAGCTGGTTCTGGAACAAGCTCTACGAGGGCATCAAGGTCAACCACATCGAGGGCGTGCAGGACATCGCCCAGGGTCACGAGGTGATCTACGTGCCCTGCCACCGCAGCCACATCGACTACCTGCTGCTGTCCTACCTGCTGTTCCGCAACGGCCTGACGCCGCCGCACATCGCCGCCGGCATCAACCTCAACATGCCGGTGATCGGCGGCCTGCTGCGCCGTGGCGGCGCCTTCTTCATGCGCCGTACCTTCAAGGGCAACCCGCTGTACACCTCGGTGTTCAACGAGTACCTGCACACCCTGTTCAGCCGTGGCTTCCCGGTGGAGTACTTCGTCGAGGGCGGGCGCTCGCGCACCGGGCGCATGCTGCACCCGAAGACCGGCATGCTCGCCATCACCCTGCGCAGCTTCCTGCGCTCCTCGCGCCTGCCCATCGTCTTCGTCCCGGTGTACATCGGCTACGAGCGCGTGCTGGAAGGCCGCACCTACCTGGGCGAGCTGCGCGGCGCGAGCAAGAAGAAGGAGTCGATCTTCGACATCTTCAAGGTCATCGGCGCCCTGAAGCTGCGTTTCGGCAGCGTCGCGGTGAACTTCGGCGAGCCGATCAAGCTGGCGGAGTTCCTCGACCAGCAGCAACCGGACTGGCGCGCCCAGGAGCTGGGACCGCAGTTCCGCCCGGCCTGGCTCAACGACACCACCAACCGCCTGGCCGTGCGCATCGCCCGCCACCTCAACGACGCGGCGGCGATCAACCCGGTCAACCTGGTGGCCCTGGCGCTGCTGTCCACCAGCCGCCTGGCACTGGACGAACGCGCGCTGACCCGCGTCCTGGACCTGTACCTGGCCCTGCTGCGCGCGGTGCCCTACTCGCCCCACGCCACCCTGCCGGAAGGCGACGGCCAGGCGCTGATCCAGTACGTGCAGAGCATGGACCTGCTGGCCGAGCAGAAGGACGCCCTGGGCAAGATCCTCTACCTGGACGAGCAGAACGCCGTCCTGATGACCTACTACCGCAACAACGTGCTGCATATCTTCGCCCTGCCGGGGCTGCTGGCCAGCTTCTTCCAGAGCAGCGGACGCAGCAGCCGCGAGCAGATCCTGCGCTACACCCGCGCCCTGTACCCGTACCTGCAGGCCGAGCTGTTCATCCGCTGGAACCTGGACGAGCTGGACGCGGTGGTGGACCAGTGGCTGGCCGCCTTCGTCGAGCAGGGGCTGCTGAAGGTGGAGAACGACGTGTACGTGCGCCCGGCGCCCAGCTCGCGGCAGTTCGTGCTGCTGACGCTGATGTCCCGCGCCATCGCCCAGACGCTGCAGCGCTTCTACATGGCCATCGCCCTGCTGCTCAACGCCGGGCAGAACCAGCTCACCGCCGAGGAGCTGGAGAACCTGTGCACCGTCATGGCCCAGCGCCTGTCGATCCTCCATGGCCTCAACGCCCCGGAGTTCTTCGACAAGACGCTGTTCCGCCACTTCATCCAGACCCTGCTGGACCAGCGCGTGCTGCGCCAGGACGAAGCCGGCAAGCTCAGCTACCACCCCGAGCTGGGCGACCTGGCCGAGGGCGCGGCCAAGCGCGTGCTCACCGCCGAGATCCGTCTCTCCATCCGCCAGGTGGCACTGGAGCGCCAGACGGACGAAGCGCCCCAGGACGAGCCGCAGGCCGACGCTTCCTGATGCAAGCGGGCGGCTTCAGCCGCCCGCTTTCTGCTTCGCCCACTAGAAGAAATGCCCTACAAGCCGGACAGAATCCCCCGAGGGGCTGCCCGTCCGGCCCTCAGTACCATGGCGGCTGCGCATTCGCGCGTCCTTCTGCCCTCTTCACCCAGGGAACCCCCATGCTGCTGAGAACCATCACCGTCGAGAACGGCCAGCGGGAGGCGTTCAACGCCGCCGTGCTGTGCAGCCTCGCCATCCCCGAGATCGAAGCCAACGTCCTCGTCTACACCCTCAATGAAGCCGGGCCCCAGGGCACGTCCTGGGTCTACCTCGCAGCCCTGGCGCCCCTGGCCGAGGGGGGATACCAGTTGAGCAGCCTGGACGAGCGCGCCTGCCAGGTCGCCCGCCGGGCGTTGCGCCAGATCATCGAGGGCGCGCGCGGGAATCGCGATGCGGCCACCGCCTTCCACTTCATCCGCATCGAACGCCTGGGCCCACCCCTCACCCCGCACCCCACCTGCATGGAACAGCACCACCCGCTGACCCTCGGTCCCGGCGCCATCCAGACACTGCTGGCCTGCCGCAGCAGCGACAACATCGGCGCGCCCTTCTACTCGACCCATCCGCTGCCCTACCAGCCCTACGAATCCCCCCTGCACGACTCGCCAGTGGCGACGGTGGACCCCCGGCAGGCAGCAGACGCGCCCGAGCCCCCAGCCCCGGTGCCCCACAACGCCAGCCGCAGCGAACAGATGCTCAGGGAGGTGCAGGCCACCCTCAACACCCTGGTGGAGATGGCCGGCGTGTTCACCCGCCGCCAGCCGGACAGCAGCCCCCTGCAGCCAGACCCGGGACTGGCCGAGCGCGAGCGCGAGCTGCAGGCGCAGGAAGCCCGCCTGCAGGCATTGGAGGCCCAGCTCCAGGCGCGCCAGGACGAACAGGAGCAGCGCCGCACGCGTCTGGCCGAGCACGAAGCCGCCCTTGATCGTCGCGCTGCGGAGCTGGATGTGCAGATCGAGAAGCTGGTGGCCGCCAAGGAGCGCCTCCGCCGGCTGATGCGCACCGTCAACGAGAACGTCCACGTGAACAACACGCTGGGCGCCATCGGCAAGGCCCTGCCGGTGGTCGATGATTGAACCGGCGATGCCCGCCAGCCCGGTCTGCCCCGACGCTCTATAGTGTGTGGGGTCCAATCACGGAATGTACTCATGAAAAGAACCCTGCCCCTGCTCTTCGCCAGCCTGCTGCTCGGCGCCTGCACCACCCCGCAAACGGCCTCGATGGCCCAGCTCGAAGGCGAGGTGTACTACCTGCAGCGCATGGCCCTGCCGCCGGATGCAACCCTGCGGGTCACCCTGGTGGACGTCTCGCTGGCGGATGCCCCCGCCCGCGAACTGGCTCACCAGCAGGGCCGCATCGAGGGCCAGGTGCCCCTGGCCTTCCAGCTCAGCTACGACCCGGCCAACCTGCAGAGCGGCCACCAGTACGCCGTGGCGGCGCGCATCGAGCTCGACGGCAAGCTGATGTTCATCAGCAGCGAACGCCACTCGGTTAAACTCGACGGCACCGATCCACAGCCCCTGCGCATCCGGGTCGACCCGGTTCGCTGATCCGAACTCCACCAGCCCAAGGAAGCCCTCATGTTCCGACTCACTGCCCTGGTCGCCGGCCTGGCCCTCTCCGTCAACGCCTTCGCCCTCTCCCTCAGCGACCTCAGCCAGCAGGACGCCGCCGGTGGCCTGAAGGATGCCCTCACCCAAGGCGCCAAGGTCGCCGTGCAGCAGCTCGGCAAGCCGGGCGGCTTCAGCAACAACCCCGAGGTGCGCATCGAACTGCCCGGCAAGCTGGGCAAGGCCGCCAAGACCATGAAGATGATGGGCATGGGCGACCAGGTGGAGCAGCTGGAAACCAGCATGAACAAGGCCGCCGAGGCCGCCGTGCCGCAGGCCCAGGCCCTGCTGGTGGACGCGGTGAAGAAGATGACCGTGCAGGACGCCAAGGGCATCCTCACCGGCCCGCAGGACTCCGCCACCCAGTACCTGAACAAGACCAGCCGCGAGCAGCTGCGTGCCAAGTTCCTGCCCATCGTGAAGAAGGCCACCGACCAGGTCGGCCTGGCGCAGCAGTACAACAGCTTCGCCGGCCAGGCCGCGAGCTTCGGCGTGGTGGACGCCAAGAGCGCCAACATCGAGAGCTACGTGACCGAAGAAGCGCTGGATGGCCTGTTCAAGATGATCGCCGAGCAGGAAGCGAGCATCCGCCAGAACCCGGCCGGTGCCGCCACCAGCCTGGCGAAGAAAGTGTTCGGCGTGCTCTGAGCCCGCCCGCGCCAAGAAGAAGCCCGGCATCTGCCGGGCTTTTTTGTCAGTCGTTGCGCGAAGGCGACAGCAACTCGATCTTGTAGCCGTCCGGGTCCTCGACGAAGGCCAGGATGCTGGTGCCGTGCTTCATCGGCCCCGGCTCGCGGGTGACCTTGCCGCCACGGGCGCGGATGTCCTCGCAGGCCTTGTAGACGTCCGCCACTTCCAGGGCGATGTGGCCGTAGCCGGTGCCCAGCTCGTACTTGTCCACGCCCCAGTTGTGGGTCAGCTCGATCACGCTGTTGTGGGCCTCGTCGCCGTAGCCGACGAACGCCAGGGTGAACTGGCCGTCCGGGTAGTCCTTGCGACGCAGCAGGGTCATGCCCAGGACTTCGGTGTAGAAGGCGATGGATTTGTCCAGATCGCCGACGCGCAGCATGGTATGCAGCAGTCTCATCAGGGATTCCTCTTGGTTGCCCGATCAGGGCTCATAAAAGCAGAACCCCGGCTCGTGGCCGGGGTTCCTTTTGGCACGGGGCGCTCAGCTTATCAGAACAGCTTGCGGCCCTTGCCGGCGGCGATGCGCATGCGCAGGGCGTTGAGCTTGATGAAGCCCGCCGCGTCCGCCTGGTTGTACGCGCCGCCATCTTCTTCGAAGGTGGCGATATTGGCGTCGAACAGCGAGTCGTCGGACTTGCGGCCCACGACGATGACGTTGCCCTTGTACAGCTTCAAGCGTACCACGCCGTTCACGTTGGCCTGGGAGGCGTCGATCATCTGCTGCAGCATCAGGCGCTCGGGGCTCCACCAGTAGCCGGTGTAGATGAGGCTGGCGTACTTGGGCATCAGCTCGTCTTTCAGGTGGGCCACTTCGCGGTCCAGCGTGATGGACTCGATGGCGCGGTGAGCCTTGAGCATGATGGTGCCGCCGGGGGTCTCGTAGCAGCCGCGGGACTTCATGCCGACGTAGCGGTTCTCGACGATGTCGAGGCGGCCGATGCCGTTCTCGCCACCGATGCGGTTCAGCTCGGTCAGCACCTGGGCCGGGGTCATGTCCTTGCCGTCGATGGCGACGATGTCACCGGCGCGGTAGGTCAGCTCGATGTAGGTCGGGGTGTTCGGCGCGGCTTCCGGGGACTTGGTCCAGCGCCACATGTCCTCTTCGTGCTCGGTCCAGGTGTCTTCCAGCACGCCGCCCTCATAGGAGATGTGCAGCAGGTTGGCGTCCATGGAGTACGGGGACTTCTTCTTGCCGTGGCGCTCGATCGGGATGCCGTGCTTCTCGGCGTAATCCATCAGCTTCTCGCGGGACAGCAGGTCCCACTCGCGCCAGGGGGCGATGACCTTGACGCCCGGCTTCAGCGCGTAGGCGCCCAGCTCGAAGCGGACCTGGTCGTTGCCCTTGCCGGTGGCACCGTGGGAGATGGCGTCGGCGCCGGTCTCGTTGGCGATCTCGATCAGGCGCTTGGCGATCAGCGGGCGGGCGATGGACGTGCCCAGCAGGTACTCGCCTTCGTAGATGGTGTTGGCGCGGAACATCGGGAACACGAAGTCGCGGACGAACTCTTCGCGCAGGTCATCGATGTAGATTTCCTTGACGCCCATGGCCTGGGCCTTGGCACGGGCCGGCTCGACCTCCTCGCCCTGGCCGAGGTCGGCGGTGAAGGTCACCACTTCGCAGTTATAGGTATCTTGCAGCCACTTCAGGATCACCGAGGTGTCCAGGCCACCGGAATAAGCCAGGACAACCTTCTTCACGTCCGCCATGCCATCAACTCCACGGGGTTGTACGAAAACCGGGGATTCTACTGACCCTGGCGGCCAAATTACAGTGGCGCGACAGGCAATGACGACCAGGCGACAGATTCTTTCGATCCGGCGCCGCTCAGGAGGCGGACGCCGGCTTGGCAGGCGCCGGGCTGGCGGTCGGGGGCACGGCAGGCGCCGTGGCAGGTGCGGCAGGGGCAGTCGCCGGTGCCGGCTCGGTGGCCGGTGCGGCGGCAGGGGTTTCCGCCGGGGGTGCCTCCGGCTCCTTGGACAGGGCCACGGCGACCCGGCGGTTCTTCGCCCGGTTGGCCTCGTTGGTGTTGGGCACCAGCGGATAGCGCTCGCCGTGGAAGCGCATCACCATCTGCGACTCCGGCACGCCGTTGGCCTTGAAGTAGTCGAACACCGCCAGCGCCCGGCGCCGCGACAGGTCGCGGTTGGTCAGGCGGTTGCCGGCGTTATCGGAGTGGCCGTCGATCTCGATGTGGTTCACCGCCGGGTCGGCCTTCATGTAGTCGAGGACGATCTCCAGCTTGGCGCGGGCCATCGGGTCCAGCGCCACGCCGCCGCCGGGAAAGCCCAGCTCCAGCTTCTTCACCTGGTCGAAGTTCACCGGCAGCAGCTTGGCGGTGCAGGCCAGGTAGTCGTTGTAGGCCTTGTTGAAATGCACCGGCAGCAGGCGCACCTCCAGGGCGTCCCCGCCCTGCTGGGTGCGATGGCGCACCAGCGGGCTGCGCCCCTCCAGCAGGCCGGTGAGCAGGCGCCCGCCCTGCAGCTGGTTGCTGTTGAACGGCACTTCGCCGTTGCCCACCGCCACGGCGCCGAGGTTGATGTCGCCGCGCCCGGGCTGCCAGGGCGCCGCGGCCGCCAGCAAAGTCGCCTGGCCGCCGCCCATCCAGCGCTCGTTGGGCTTGAGGCGGAAGGTGACCTGCTCGCCGGCACGGCGGACGAACTCGCCGCTGCCGAAGTCGGTGATCGGCTGCGACAGGCGGCACTCGAACTTGTCCCCTTCCACCTTCCACTCCACCTTCTCCAGGCGGGTCTGGAAGGTGATGGCCATGGCCGGCAGGGCAATGAGGCTGAGCAGGGCGATGGGAAAAGCGCGCACGGCTGGCTCCGGGGAAAGACGTCAGGTTCACAAGGGCTATCGGTGCGAAGGCGGAAAACTTAAGCGCCGTTCGGCGCCCTCGGGCCTGATGCGCCGCCCGTGCCCCGGCCGGGCTTTTCCGGTAGCATGCACGCCGAGTTTCACCCGCCTGGAATCCCCCCATGTCCGACCGCCTGACCCTGCTGCGTCCCGACGACTGGCACATCCACCTGCGTGATGGCGCCGTGCTGGCCCACACCGTGGCCGATGCCGCGCGCACCTTCGGCCGCGCCATCATCATGCCCAACCTGGTGCCCCCGGTGCGCAACGCCGAGGAAGCCGACGCCTACCGCCAGCGCATCCTCGCCGCCCGTCCGGCCGGCAGCGGGTTCGAACCGCTGATGGTGCTGTACCTCACCGACCGCACCCGCCCCGAGGACATCCGCGCCGCCAAGGCCAGCGGCTTCGTCCACGCCGCCAAGCTCTACCCGGCAGGCGCCACCACCAACTCCGATTCCGGGGTGACGCGCATCGACGCCATCTTCCCGGTGCTGGAAGCCATGGCCGAAGTCGGCATGCTGCTGCTGGTGCACGGCGAAGTGACCCGCAGCGAGATCGACGTGTTCGACCGCGAGAAGGCCTTCATCGACGAGCACCTGGTGCGCGTCGTCGAGCGCTTCCCCACCCTGAAGGTGGTGTTCGAGCACATCACCACCGGTGACGCCGTGCAGTTCGTGCGCTCGGCCTCCAGCAACGTGGGCGCCACCATCACCGCCCACCACCTGCTGTACAACCGCAACCACATGCTGGTGGGCGGCATCCGCCCGCACTTCTATTGCCTGCCGATCCTCAAGCGCAACGTGCACCAGGAAGCCCTGCTGGACGCCGCCACCAGCGGCAGCCCCCAGTTCTTCCTCGGCACCGACTCCGCGCCCCACGCCCAGCACGCCAAGGAAGCCGCCTGCGGCTGCGCCGGCTGCTACACCGCGTATGCGGCCATCGAGCTGTACGCCGAGGCCTTCGAGCAGCGCAACGCCCTGGACAAGCTGGAAGCCTTCGCCAGCCACCACGGCCCCGACTTCTACGGCCTGCCGCGCAACACCGACACCATCACCCTGGTACGCGAGGACTGGACCGCTCCGGCCACCCTGCCCCTGGGCGAGAACAGCGTGGTGCCCCTGCGCGCGGGCGAAACCCTGCGTTGGCGACTGCTGGAGGGCCAGGCGTGAGCGAGGAATTCTTCGACGACGAACTCGACGGCAGCCTGCCGTCCGGCCCGCGCCACCCGATGGCGGCACGCTTCCGTGGCTACCTGCCGGTGGTGGTGGACGTGGAGACCGGTGGTTTCAACTGCGCCACCGACGCCCTGCTGGAGATCGCTGCCACCACCATCTCGATGGATGAAGGCGGCTTCCTCTACCCGGACCACACGCAATTCTTCCGGGTCGAGCCCTTCGAGGGCGCCAACATCGAACAGGCCGCCCTGGAGTTCACCGGGATCAAGCTGGACCACCCGCTGCGCATGGCCGTGACCGAGGAACATGCCCTGGGCGAGATCTTCCGGGGCCTGCGCAAGTCCATCAAGGCACACGGCTGCAAGCGCGCCATCCTCGTGGGGCACAACAGCAGCTTCGACCTGGGCTTCCTGAATGCCGCGGTGAACCGCACCGGCATCAAGCGCAACCCCTTCCACCCCTTCTCCAGCTTCGACACCGCCACCCTGGCGGGCCTGGCCTACGGCCAGACGGTGCTGGCCAAGGCCTGCCAGGCCGCCGGCATCGAATTCGATGGCCGCGAGGCACACTCGGCACGCTACGACACCGAGAAGACCGCCGAGCTGTTCTGCGGCATCGTCAACCGCTGGAAGGAAATGGGTGGCTGGATCGACGACTGATCCCACCGCCACGAAAGAGGCCGCCCGTACCTGGTACGCGCGGCCTTTTTTGTCTTCCTGCACTGCAGCAAAACGGGGGCCGAAGCCCTCGTTCACGCTTCCTGGTAAGGCCCACTCGGTCAGCTTGCCCCTGAACCAGGCCGCGTAGAGCGCCGGCAGGAACAGCAGCGCCAGCGCCGGGGCGACGATCAGGCCGCCCATGATAGCCACCGCCATGGGGCCGGTGCCTGACCTAGGAGAACCAGCAATACGATGATCAGGGCCTCGGTGAGCCCCCAGGCGAACCCTCCCCGCCCAGCACCTCGACGCGGGAATCCCCCAGCACCTCGTCCAGGCCCTGGTGGAACCAGCGCAATGCCTGTTCATAGCGCCCATGCCAGAGGCGGTCGCTGGCGCCGGCGCGGATGCCTTCCTGTACCCGCGCGGCCAGGGCGAAGTCTTCCTCCAGGGCGGAATAGAGGATCTCGTTGTTCTTCTCGAAATAGCGCCGGGCCTTGTCCGTCGCCGGCTCCTCCAGCAGCAGGTTGTAGCCCAGCACACGGGTGGCCAGCGGGCCATCGGGGAATACGCTGGAGAAGTCGATGTGGTCCGGCTCAACCAGCACCAGGGTGTTGGGCCAGAGGAAGTACAGCAGGTTGCCGTGGCGGCGCAGGTCCCACTCGGACTCGGGCTGCGCCAGCACCTCGCGCAGGTTGCGCTTCACGTAGTAGTTGCGGATATGCCGGCCGAAGCGCTCGAACAGCCCGAGGTTGGGCCAGAACAGGTGGTCGATGGTGGCCTGGTGTGCCTTGGCGACGTGGTAGTTCTCCAGGAAGGTGTCGATGGTCAGCTTCCAGTTCACCGGCCGGCGGATGTCGCGCGGGTCGAAGATCACGTGGTCATCCAGGGCGAAACTGTCGAAATCAGCGAGTATCTCCGGGCCGAAGAAGGCATCCATGTCCAGCGCAGGGCCCGGCGAGTGCCGCGCCCAAATGGCGCCGAAGCGTTCGGCCACCGGCACCTCGGTGAGGTTCAGGCAGCCCCGGTCGATCCCCTCGAAACCATAGCCGTGGGGAATGCCACGCAGTTGCCCATCGGGGTTGTAGGCCCAGGCGTGATAGGGGCAGACGAACACCCGGTTGGCCCCTTCCGGCTCGGCCACCAGTTGCGTGCCACGGTGCTTGCAGACGTTGAGGAAGCCGCGCAACGCCCCCGCTTCGTCACGCACCAGCAGCAATGGCGCCAGCAGGTCGCGGGTGATGAAGCGCCCCGCCGTCACCTCGCTGGAGCGCGCCACCAGCAGTGGCTCGCGGCGCAAGACCTCGTCCCGCTCACGCCGATGGCGCGCCTCGTCGAGGTAGCTGTCCACCGTCAGGGACGAGGGCATCTCCAGGCAATCGGAAACGCCCTGTTCGGCCAGCGCCAATGCCTTCCTCAGCAATTCAACCTGGGTCGCGTGCTGCATGCCTGCCTCTTCTTGTTGTCATGTCGGCTGGAGTGGCGCCAGGGCACCACGGATGAAATGCCAGAGCTGCCGCGACAGCTGGTCGGCCGGCGGACGCGGCGAGCGGCCAAGCGCCTCCAGCAGGGCCTGGTGCATGCCGCCGAGGATCATCGCCGAGACCAGCTCCGGGTCGAGGCTGGCGTTCAACTGCCCGGCGGCCTGGCCACGACGGATGTTGTCGGCGCCCTGGCGTACGTTCTCGGTGATGCGCCGGGCCTCCAGCGCCGCCACTTCGGGCTCACGCGCCAGGCTCACCAGCAGCAGCGGTGCCAGGGGCTCGGCGTAGACGAACTCCACCGCACGGCGCACCCGCTGTTCCTCACGGCTGCACCAGTCCTCGGCGCCGGGCAGCGGGTCGGCGGCCATCACCTCGGCCTGGTAGCGGTCATGGAAGTCCTCGGCGACCGCCGCCAGCAGCCCGGCGCGGGAGGCGAAATAGCGGTAGATCAGCCCCACCGAGACGCCGGCCCGCTCCGCCACGCGTCCCACTTCCAGGCCGCCGCCGAGTTCCAGCAATTCGTCGCGGGCGGCGTCCAGCAGGCTGGCACGGGTTCTCTGGGCCTTGGGGGAAAGATCGGTCATGGGGCTCTCGATAAAGCAGTGGACATAAAAAGTGAATTCAGTTTACTTATTTGTCCCGACACGCCAAGCCCCGATCCAACAAAAAACAACGGAGCGCTTCCATGACCGATTCCACCGTCCACTACGCGGTCGACGGCCGCATCGCCACCCTCACCCTGAACCGCCCCGAACGGCTCAACGCCATCGACGACCGCCTGCCCGCCGACCTGGAAGCCGCCGTGCTGCGCGCCAATGCCGACGACGCGGTGCACGTCATCGTCCTCACCGGAGCCGGGCGCGGCTTCTGCAGCGGCTACGACCTGAAGTTCTTCGCCGAGAACCCGCGCGGCATCTACGGCAGCCAGGAAATGCCCTGGGACCCGATGGTCGACTACGCGCTGATGAAGAAGAACACCGAGCACTTCATGAGCCTGTTCCGCAGCTACAAGCCAGTGATCGCCAAGGTGCACGGCCCGGCGGTGGCCGGCGGCAGCGACATCGCCCTGTGCTGCGACCTGATCCTGATGGCCGACGAAGCGGTGATCGGCTACCCGCCGGCGCGGGTCTGGGGCTGCCCGACCACCGCCATGTGGGTCTACCGCCTGGGCCCGGAGAAGGCCAAGCGCATGCTGCTGACAGGCGATCTCATCGACGGCCGCGAGGCCCAGCGCCTGGGCCTGGTCTACCAGAGCGTGCCCCTGGCCGAGCTGGACGCGGCGGTGGAAGCGCTGACCGCACGCATGCAGGGCATCCCCAGGAACCAGTTGATGATGCAGAAGCTGATGATCAACCAGGCCTTTCACAACATGGGCCTGGAGACCACGCAGATGTTCGCCACACTCTTCGACGGCATCACCCGCCACAGCCCCGAAGGTGTGCGTTTCAAGGCGCGCTGCGAGGAGGTGGGCTTCGCCCAGGCGGTGAAGGAGCGCGACTCGGGCCAACCGATTCCCTGAGCCGTTCCCGCCCGTCCAGCCCGAGTACAGGAGGTGTTCGATGACGACGCAGCAACCGCCGACCGATCTCCCCAGCATCCCCGCCCTGCTCGATTGGCGGGCCAGCCACACGCCCGACAGGCCCGCCGCCCAGGTGCGTGCAGGCGGCACCTG
The DNA here is from genome assembly GCF_000931385.1 of Pseudomonas sp. FeS53a. Classification (NCBI taxonomy): domain Bacteria; kingdom Pseudomonadati; phylum Pseudomonadota; class Gammaproteobacteria; order Pseudomonadales; family Pseudomonadaceae; genus Pseudomonas; species Pseudomonas sp. FeS53a. The sequence goes on along the minus strand of NZ_JYFT01000078.1, from coordinate 71,610 downwards.
GCGCAGCCTCGACTGGGGCGAAGTGGCCCGCCGCAGCGAGACCCTGGCCAGAGCCCTGGTCGCCGCCGGTGTCGAACCCGGCGACCGCGTGGCGATCTGGTGCCGCACCCGCCTGGAATGGAGCCTGCTGGACTTCGCCGTACTGATGGCCGGCGCCGTCAGCGTCGGCCTCTACCCGAGCCTCACCCCGGCGCAGGCGGCCCAGCAGCTGCAGCGTGCTGATTGCCGGCTGCTGTTCGTCGAGCGCCTGGAGCAGGCCCATGGCGTCTCGCTGCCAGGCTTGCGCGTGGTGGCCATCGACACCGAGGAGGACGGCACCGCGACAGGCCTGGACGCCTTCGCCGCCGAGGGTGACGGGGTGAGCGCCGAGCAGGTCAGCCCGCGCTGGCAGGCACTCGACCGCCAGGCCCTGGCCAATCTGGTGTTCACCTCCGGCACCACCGGCGAGCCCAAGGCGGCCATGCTCAGCCACGGCAACCTGCTGGCCGCCATCGCCGCCTACCAGCTGCCGCCCCCTTGCTACACCGGTCTCGCCTTCCTGCCCATGGCCCATGTCGGCGAGCGGGTGATCGGTCACTACCAGCGCCTCTGGTGTGGCGCCCAGGCCGCCTACGTGCCGGACATCAACGATGTGCCCCGGGCCATCGCCGAGGTGCAACCGGACTTCTTCGGCAGCGTGCCGAGACTCTTCGAGAAGCTGCATGCCGCCGTCATGGCCCAACGTGAAGCCCTGCCAGCCAACAAGCGCCGCCTGCTCGACTGGGCCCTGCGCACCGGCATACGCCAGCGCGGCGGGCTGCGCCTGCACCTGGCCCGGCGCCTGGTGCTCGACGGCCTGCGTCAGCGCCTGTTCGGCTCGCGCGTCCGCGCGCTGGTCAGCGGTGGCGCGCCGCTGGACGCCGAGCTGGTGAACTTCTTCGCCGCCCTCGGCCTGCCTCTGTACGAGGGCTGGGGGATGTCCGAATCCACCGCCTTTCTCACCAGCAACGAAGGCGGCCCGAGCAAAGCCGGCTCGGTGGGCCGGCCACTGCCCGGCGTGGAGGTGCGCATCGCCAACGACGGCGAGGTGCTGGTGCGCGGCCCCCAGGTGTTCCAGGGCTACTTCCAGCAACCGGAGAAGACCGCCGAAACCTTCACCCTCGATGGCTGGCTGCGCAGCGGCGACCTGGGGCGGATGGACACCACCGGCTACCTCTGGCTGACCGGTCGCAAGAAGGAACTGATCATCACCGCCGGCGGCAAGAACATCGCGCCGACGCCCATCGAGACGCGCCTCAAGCAACACCCGCTGGTGGAGCAGGCGCTGGTGCATGGCGACCGCCGCAAGCACCTCAGCGCCCTGCTCGCCCTGGAGCCGCAAAGCCTGGCCAACTGGGCGAAACGCCAGGGGCTGGCGGGCGATGCCGAGGCCTGGCGGCAAGCACCGGCGCTGCTGGCGGAACTGCAAGGCCATATCGACACGATCAACGCCGAGCTGTCGCAAGTAGAGCGGATCAAGGCCTGGGCACTGCTGCCGCGCCTGCTCAGCCAGGAGCAGGGCGAACTGACGCCGACGCAGAAGCTCAAGCGCCCAGTGGTGGAGCGCAATTTCGCGTCGCTGCTGGATGGGATGTATCAGTAAGCAGGCTGGCGCCGAGCGCCACGAGGCCCAACGCGCAGTGCCGGGGCGGGCATTGCAACGTTGGGCTTCGTACCTCAGCCCATGCGGATGGCGTTGCCGTCAGGCCCGGGGCACTTCCTTGACCCTGAACCAGGCAGCGTAGAGCGCCGGCAGGAACAGCAGGGTCAGCGCGGTGGCGACGATCAGGCCGCCCATGATGGCCACCGCCATGGGGCCGAAGAACACGCTGCGCGACAGCGGGATCATCGCCAGCACCGCTGCCAGGGCAGTGAGCACGATGGGCCGGAAGCGCCGCACCGTGGCCTCGATGATGGCGTGCCACTTGTCCAGGCCGGCGCTGATGTCCTGCTCGATCTGGTCCACCAGGATCACCGAGTTGCGCATGATCATCCCCGACAGGGCGATGGTGCCGAGCATCGCCACGAAGCCGAACGGCTGGCGGAACACCAGGAGGAACAGGGTCACGCCGATCAGCCCCAGGGGCGCGGTGAGGAACACCATGGCCGAGCGCGAGAAGCTCTTGAGCTGCAGCATCAGCAGCGTCAGCACCACCACGATGAACAGCGGCACACCGGCGTTGACCGACTTCTGCCCGCGCGCGGAGTCTTCCACCGTACCGCCCACCTCCAGCAGGTAGCCGCTGGGCAGCTCGGCGCGGATCGGGTCGAGGGTCGGCTGGATCTGCGTCACCAGGCTGGCCGGCAGCGACTTGTCGTAGATGTCGGCGCGCACGGTGACCGTCGGCAGGCGGTTGCGGTGCCAGATGATGCCTTCCTCGAAGCCGTATTCCAGGGTCGCCACCTGGGACAGCGGCACGCTGCGGCCGCTATCGGTGGGCACTGCCAGGCTCGGCAGCAGGGCCAGCTCCTCGCGCTCGCGCGGGGTGCCGCGCAGGAGGATGTCGATCAGCTCGTTGTCCTCGCGGTACTGGCTGACGGTGCTGCCGCTGAGTGAACTCTGCAGGAAGCGCGACAGGTCGGCGGTGCTCACGCCCAGGGCGCGGGCGCGGTCCTGGTCGATGTTCAGCCGCACCACCTTGCTCGGCTCCTCCCAGTCCAGGTGCACGTTCACCACGTGGGGGTTCTCGCGCACCTTGTCGGCCACCTTGCGGGCCAGGGCGCGGACTTCGTCGATGTGCTCGCCGGACACGCGGAACTGCACCGGGTAACCCACCGGCGGGCCGTTCTCCAGGCGGGACACGCGGGTGCGCACCGCCGGGAACTCGTCGTTGAGCACCTGGATCAGCCAGCCGCGCACCGCCTCGCGGTCCTCGATGGTCTTGGCCAGCACCACGAACTGGGCAAAGCTCGCCGCCGGCAACTGCTGGTCGAGGGGCAGGTAGAAACGCGGCGACCCGGTGCCGACGTAGGCCACGTAGTTGTCGATGCCGGGATGGTCCTTGAGCAGCGCCTCCAGGCGCGCGGCCTCGGCTTCGGTGTTGAGCAGGGACGCGCCCTCACCCAGCTTGAGGTCCACCATCAGCTCCAGGCGCCCGGAGGCGGGGAAGAACTGCTGGGGCACGAAACGGAACAAGGCGATGGAGGCGACGAACGCCACCAGGGTCAGCACGATGACCGTCTTGCGCCGGCGTACGCACCACTCCACCACCCGCCGCACGCGCTGGTAGAAGGGCGTCGCGTAGGGGTCGTGGGCGCCGTCGCCACCGTGCTTCTCGGCGTGGCGCTTGGCAAGATCGGGCAGCAGCCGATCCCCCAGGTAGGGCACGAACATCACAGCGGCGATCCAGGACACCAGCAGGGCGATGGCCACCACCTGGAAGATCGAGCGGGTGTACTCGCCGGTGCCGGACTGGGCGGTGGCGATGGGCAGGAAGCCGGCGGCGGTGATCAGGGTGCCGGTGAGCATGGGGAAGGCGGTGCTGGTCCAGGCGAAGCTGGCCGCCTTGAGGCGGTCGTAGCCCTGCTCCATCTTGATGGCCATCATCTCCACCGCGATGATCGCGTCGTCCACCAGCAGGCCCAGGGCCAGCACCAGCGCGCCGAGGGAAATCTTGTGCAGGCCGATGCCGAAGTAGTGCATCGCGGCGAAGGTCATCGCCAGCACCAGGGGGATGGACAGCGCCACCACCAGGCCGGTGCGCAGGCCGAGGGAGAAGAAGCTCACCAGCAGCACGATGATCAGCGCCTCGGTGAGCACCCGGACGAACTCGCCCACGCCGGTCTTCACCGCAGCCGGCTGGTCGGACACCTTGCGCAGCTGCATGCCGGCCGGGAGGGTTTCCTGCAGGCGGGCGAACTCGCCCTCCAGGGCCTGGCCGAGGACCAGGATGTCGCCCCCCGCCTTCATCGAGACCGCGAGGCCAATGGCGTTCTCGCCCATGAAGCGCATGCGCGGCGCCGGCGGGTCGTTGAAGCCCCGGCGCACTTCGGCCACGTCGCCAATGCGGAAGGTGCGATCCCCCACGCGGATGGGGAAGTCGCGGATCTCCTTCACCGAATCGAAGCGCCCGCTCACCCGCAGTTGCACGCGGTCGGTGGGCGTCTCGAAGAAGCCGGCGGCCGCCACGGCGTTCTGCTCTTCCAGCGCCTGCTGCACGGCGGCCAGTGGCAGGCCCAGGGTGGCGGCCTTGGTGTTGGAGAGTTCGATCCAGATCTTCTCGTCCTGCAGGCCGATCAGCTCGACCTTGCCCACGTCCTTCACCCGCTGCAGTTGCAGCTGGATGCGGTCGGCGTAGTCCTTGAGCACGGCGTAGTCGAAACCCTCACCGGTGAGGGCATAGATGTTGCCGAAGGTGGTGCCGAACTCGTCGTTGAAGAACGGCCCCTGGATGCCCTGGGGCAGGGTGTAGCGGATGTCGCTGATCTTCTTGCGAACCTGGTACCAGAGCTCGGGAATCTCGTTGGAGTGCATCGAGTCCCGCGCCAGGAAGGTGACCTGGGATTCACCCGGCCGGGAGAACGACACGATGCGGTCGTACTCGCCGGTTTCCATGAGCTTCTTCTCGATGCGCTCGGTGACCTGGCGGGAGACCTCTTCGGCGCTGGCGCCGGGCCAGTTGGTGCGGATCACCATGGCCTTGAAGGTGAAGGGCGGGTCTTCGCTCTGCCCCAGCTTGGCGTACGACAGGGCACCGACGATACCCAGGAGCAACATGACGTAGAGGACGATCTGACGGTTCTTCAGCGCCCAGGCGGAAAGGTTGAAGTTCACCGTGCCTTACTCCTTGGCCACCAGCTTCACCGCGCGGTTGGCGCGGTCCACGGGGCGGACTTCCTGCCCCTCGCGCAGCACCTGGACGCCGGCTGCGACGACCCAGTCCTGGGCCTTCAGCCCGTCCAGCACCGGCACCCGATCCTCGCCATAGGGACCGACGTGCACGGTACGCCGCACCAGGGTGGAGGTGGCAGGGTCGACCACCCAGACGAACGGGGTGCCGGCCTCGGCCGTCAGTGCCGACAGCGGCACCGAGAGGGTCTCCGCTCCCACGCCCTTCACGTAGACGCGCGCGCTCTGGCCCAGCTCCGCCGGCACCTGGCCGGCGGTGAAGGCAACCCGCGCGGCGAAGGTCCGCGACTGCTGGTCCGCCGCCGGTGCCAGCTCCCGGATGCGTGCCGGCAGTTGCCGACCCGGCTGGGACCACAGCTCCACGGCCACCGGCTGGTCCACCTTGAAGCGGTCGATGGCGTGCTCGGGCAGGCTGATCAGCACTTCGCGCTCGCCGTCGGCGGCCAGGCTGAAGACCGTCTGCCCGGCGGCCACCACCTGGCCCACCTCGGCACGGCGGGAGGCGATCACGCCATCCTGGGAGGCACGCAGCACGGCGTAGTCCGCCTGGTTGCTGGCGACGTTGTACTCGGCCTTGATCTGCTTGAGGCGCGCCTCGCCGGCGCGGTACTGGTTCTCGACGTTGTCGAACTGCGACTGGCTGATGAGCTTGCGCTCCAGCAGCGTGCGGTAGCGGTCACGCTCGGCACGCACCAGTTGCAGATTGGCTTCGGCGGCCGCGACCTGGGCACGGGTCGCCTCCAGTTGCAGGCGTACGTCCTGGGGGTCCAGCTCGGCCAGGGGCTGGTCCTTCTTCACCCGGTCCCCCACTTCCACCAGACGGCGGGTGATCTTGCCGCCGATGCGGAAGGCCAGGTCCGGCTCGTAGCGGGCGCGCACCTCGCCGGCGTAGGTGTCCACGGCGTCCGCCGCGGGTTGAGGTTGCACCACCATGGCCGGGCGGATGGTAGGCTGCGCGCTTTCACCATTGCCACAGGCACCAAGGAGAAGGGACAGCGACACGGGCAGAGCGAGGGACAGAGCATGGCGGTGCATGGTGAATGACCTTTCGCGACGTACGGTTTTTTGAATATTTATACTGCCCGGTATAGTAAAAATAGCGAACTCACCAGTCCAGTATTAACGAGAAAATGTCAGACAATTCTTTGCAGAGCAGCGGCCCGGGGCGCCCGAAGGATCCGGCGAAACGCGCAGCGATCCTTGAGGCGGCGAAATCACTGTTCCTCAGCAAGGGCTACGACGGCAGCAGTATGGACGCTATCGCCGCGGAAGCCGGGGTCTCCAAGCTCACGGTCTACAGCCACTTCACCGACAAGGAGACGCTGTTCTCCGCCGCCGTGAAGGCCAAGTGCGAGGAGCAATTGCCGGAGCTGCTGTTCCAGCTGCCCCACGACGGCACCATCGAGAGCGTGCTGCTGAACATCGGCCGGGGCTTCCATGCGCTGATCAACAGCCGCGAATCCATCGAGCTGCACCGCCTGATGGTGGCGCTGGGCGCGCAGGACCCGAAGCTCTCGCGGCTGTTCTTCGACGCCGGCCCACAGCGCATCCTCAACGAGATGGAGCGCCTGCTGGCCCGCGCCAACGACGCCGGCAAGCTGCGCATCGACAAGCCATTGAACGCCGCCGAGCACTTCTTCTGCCTGATCAAGGGCGGGCACAACTTCCGCCTGCTGATCGGCTGCTGCACCGCGCTGGAAGGGCCGGGTGCCGAGCAGCACGTGCAGGAAGTGGTGGAGCTGTTCCTCAAGGCCTACCGGGCCGAAGCCTGAGGAGCGCGCCCGGCGCTCAGCGCCGGTGCAGGCGCACCCGTGCGCGACGGGGCCTCAGGGAGAACCAGCCCTGGGGCTCGATCGCCCCGAGCGGCTCCACGTCCCAGTAGGTGACCCACCAGGCCAGGGACACCGCCACATCGAGCATCGCCATGGCCGTGCCGGGGCAGGCCCGATCGCCCAGGCCGAAGGGGAAGTACGCGCCTTTCGGCCAGGTGGCCGGTTCCAGGAAACGTTGCGGCCGGAAGGCCAGCGGCTCGTCGAACCAGCGCGGATCGCGGTGAGTGATCCAGCTGGACAGCATGAGGATGTCGCCCTTCCGCAGCGCCTGCCCGAACACCTCGGTGTCGGCCGTCAATTGCCGCGGCACCAGGCCGTATGCCGGCGGGTACAGGCGCAGGCTTTCCTGGATCACCGCCCGCAGCAGCGGGCAACCCCGCAGGTCCGCCACGCCCTCGATGCGTGACCAATCGACGCCGGCCAGCTCCTGCCGCAATGCCGCCAGCACCTCGGGGTGCCGGGCCAGCATCAGCAGCGTCCAGGTCAGGGTCACCCCGGTGGACTGGTGACCGGCCATGAGCAGGGTCGCCAGTTCGTCGCGCTGTGCCGCCAGCGGGCGCGGCGACTGCTCGGCGATACCGGCGACCACCGCCTGCAGCCGCCCCAGGGCCCAGCGCTTGCGCGGGCAGAGCTTGCTGGGGAACCAGTGCCCGAGGGGAATGCCCGTGCTGGTCTCCAGCAACGCCACCCGCGAGAGCAGGCGCACGGCCCGGGCGATGTCGAAGGCCTGGTCGCGCAGGTCCATGCCGAACAGTGCGTGGCCGGTGAGCGTGGCGCTGTAGGCCGCCATCTGCAGGTCGAGATCGACTTCGCCACCGTCTTCCAGCCCCTGCCCCCAGCGCTCGGCCAGTTGCAGGATCTCCAGCGGCTGCGGCGCGGCAATGTGCGGGCGGACGGCCTTGCGCTGGGCCTGGGCGGGTGGCCCCTCGCGCATCATGAAGCTGCGCCCGTTCCACTGCCGCATCATGCACAGGCTCGGCTCCCAGCGCCGTAACAGGGCGCGGTGCTCCACCAGCGCCTGGTGCACGGCCTCGGGATGGAACAGGCACCACACCCGGTTCAGGCCCATGCGCGAGACGGCCATGTCGGGCTGCTCGGCGTGCACCTGCGCCAGCCAGGCCAGCGGGTCGCGCTGCAGCGCCAGCCAGTGCCGCGCACCGGCACGCTGGTCATCGACCCAGGGCAGGCGTGCCAGAGTGCGGCGGATGGGGCAACGCAGCGTGTCGTCCATGAGCACCTCGCACTCAGCCCTTGGCGAGGGCTTTCTTCGGGTAGATGTCGTAGCGGCTGGACTTGCCTTCCAGGGCGTAGCTCGGCTTCGGCCCCTCGATGATCGGCGCCTTGCGGGGGCGCTTCACCACCACCCGGTGGCTGGCCAGTTCCAGGGCGGCAGCCAGCAGGGCCGGGGCGTCCAGGTCATCCCCCACCAGGGGGCGGAACAGGCGCATCTCCTTCTTCACCAGGGCGCTCTTGTCCCGGTGCGGGAACATCGGGTCCAGGTAGATCACCTGGGGCGGCTCGTCCGTCCACTCAGCCATGCGGGTGATCGCATTGCCGGTCAGCAGGTGCAGGCGGGCGGCGATGGGGGCCACGTCAAGATCGCGCGCAGCACGGGCCAGGCCATCTTCCAGCAGGGCCGCCACCAGCGGCTGGCGCTCGATCAGGTGCACGTCGCAGCCCAGGCTGGCGAGCACGAAGCCATCGCGTCCGAGCCCTGCCGTGGCGTCCAGTACCCGAGGCCGAATACCGGGCTGGATGCCCACCGCCTTGGCGATCATCTGCCCTGCCCCGCCGCCGAACTGGCGCCGATGTGCCGCAGCCCCTTCGACGAAATCCACCCGTACCGGGCCGGGCGCGCCCGGCCCCAGCTCCACCAGTTGCAGGCCGTCGTCGCCCAGCTGCAGGGCGAAGCCCGCTTCGCCGTCCAGGGGCAGGCCCAGGCGCTCGGCCCAGGCCCGAGCCTCGGCCTCCAGGTGAGGCACCAGGGCCTCGACCCTTACCCGGGCCGTTTGCTGCTCGTCGTTCATCAGGGGTTCCACCGAATCGAATGGGCGGCATTTTGCCAGAGCCGGCCGCCCGGGGTCAGCGGCACTGGCGGAACAGCCCCATGTCGAGGTGGAAGTGATCGCGGTGGGCCGCGTTGTAGTCCGGCCCCAGGGTGACGTGGAAGGTGTCGCAGGCGGCCTGGTGCGCCCGGTGCAGGAAGCGTGCGGCATCGCCCTGGCCGCTCCAGTCGCGGGCCACGCTGATGCGACGGCCATCGGCCAGCTGGAAGCCGGCGATGTCCAGGGCATTGGCGTAGGCGTGCTGGCTGCGGCGCTGGCTGGTGCCGATGTTGCGGCAGGCGAAGCTGCCCAGGTGCTCCACCCGCGCCACCGGCTGGCCGAACACCTCGCGGGCGGCCGGCTGCAGGCCATACCGCTCGAACAGCGCCCAGCCCACCGCTACTTCGCAGGTGGCCAGGAAGCTGCTACTGAAGCGCACGCCGGATGCGCTCACACGCACCGCGTTGTCCACCGGGCAGCCCGGCGCCGGCACGCTGTCGGGCACCGCCTGGTAGCGCATCCCCGCGCTGTCCAGGGCCTGCTTGCAGAGCTGGGGGTCGGCCTGCAGGCGCATCAGCTTGAAGGAGGTCAGCAGGTTCGGTGGCTCACGCACGTCCAGCGGGGCCCAGGGGTTCCAGCGCGGGGGCAGCTCGATCCAGCCCTGCCTCACCGCCAGCGGCAGCAGCACCAGGACGAGGAGCCCGCCCAGCACCCGCCCGCGTCGACTCATCGGGGAGGAAACAGCGCGTTGATCCGGTCGAACGGCATCGCCTGCTGGGCAGCGGACAGGTCATGCCCGTGGAGCTGGCGCGCCGCCTCGAAGAACGCACCGTAGGCCACCCGCGCCAGGTTGGATCCCAGGCTGACCCGACGCACGCCCAGTGCGGCCAGTTCGTCGAGGGTCAACGCCAGCGCCGGCGAGCCCACCAGGATATTGACCGGTTTGGGAGCGACAGCGGCCACCACCTCGGCGATCTGCTCGCGGGTGGTCAGGCCGGGGGCGTAGAGCACATCGGCGCCGGCCTCGGCATAGGCCACCAGGCGGCGCAGGGTGTCGTCCAGGTCCGGCCGGCCATGCAGGAAGTTCTCCGCCCGTGCCGCGAGGGTGAAGGGGAACGGCAGCGCCCGCGCGGCCTCGACGGCCGCCTGGATGCGCTCCAGGGCCAGCCCGGCATCGTAGATGGGCGCCTCCGGCCGGCCGCTGGCGTCTTCGATGGAGCCACCGACCAGGCCGGCTTCCGCCGCCAGCCGCAGGGTCTCGGCGCAGGCTTCGGGGCTGTCGCCGTAGCCGTTCTCCAGGTCGGCCGCCACCGGCAGCGGCGTGGCCTCGACGATGGCGCGGGCATWGGCCAGGGCCTCTTCGCGGCTCACCGCGCCTTCCGCATCCCGCCGCCCGAGGGAAAAGGCCAGGCCGGCGCTGGTGGTGGCCAGGGCCTTGAAGCCCAGGTGCGCCAGCATGCGGGCGGAACCGGCATCCCAGGGATTGGGCAGGACCAGCAGGTCCGGTCCCTGGTGCAGGGCGGCGAAGTCTCGGGCGCGTTGGCTCTGGTCAGTCATGGGGGCGCTCCATCGAAGGCGGGGAGGCCCGACCTTACCCCAGGGGAACGGGAGCGGACAGATACAGTGCCCGGGGATCAGAGCAGCTCGAACTGCTCCGCTGCCGGGGCCACCTCGGGCTCGGCCAGGGCGGGCAGGCCCGGCAGGCGTCCCATCAGGCCGTCGTGGAAGCGCCTGGCCTGGGCGGCGGCCAGGTGGTTGTCGGGGGTGTGCAGGAACACGTAGGGCGTGAGGCCCTCCTCGATCCAGCCGGCCACCTTGTCCAGCCAGGGCTCCAGCCACACCTGGTTGGCGTCCAGGTCAGGGCCGCCGATGAAGCGCACCTGCGGGGCTCGGCTGAACGCCGCCGGGCGCACCGGTACACGCGGCTTCTTCGATTGCGCGTGGCGAACGGCGGGGTCGTCGGACTCACAGGCGAACAGCGCCCGGGAATCCAGGCAGATACGCTCCACACCACGCTCATGGAGCAGGCGGTTCAAGGCCTTCTCCTCCTCGCCCCGGGCGAAGAAGGCGTTGTTGCGCACCTCCACCGCCATGGCGCGGTGGGAGAAGGTATCGAGCCAGTCCGCCAGCTCGCCGAGCCGCTGCGGCCCGAAGCTGGCCGGCAGTTGCAGCCAGAGCGGCGCGACCCGCCCACCGAGCGGTTCGAGCAACTGCAGGAAGGCCTGGGTGGCCTCGACCTTGTCCCGCAGGTCGCCTTCGTGGCTGATGTCCCGGGGCAGCTTGGCGCAGAAGCGGAAGCCCTCCGGCATCCGCTCGGCCCATTGCTGCAGGGTGGCGGGTGCGGGACGGGCATAGAAGGTGGTGTTGCCCTCGACGGCGTTGAATACCCGGGCGTAATGCTCCAGGGTTTCCGCCGGGCGGACATCGTCAGGGTAGAGGGAACCGCGCCAGGCTGGCTCGTTCCAGGACGGGCAGCCGATGAAGTACGGCAGCATCAGGCGTAGAGGTCGAGTCCGAGGACTTCCGGCGCGTCGGCTTCGGAGGCGAAGCTGGCCGTGGAGCTGTAGCTGGCGATGGCCTGGTAGGCCCGGTTGCTGAGGTTGCGCGCGGCGGGTTGCTGCAGGTCCTGGGGACGGGCCGGCAGGGCATTGCTGCTGGCGTTGCCCGCCTCCACCTTGCGGGGCTGGGCGACCTGTTCGAAACCCTGGGTATTGCCGGGGCTGGACGGCGTATCACGGCGCGCTTCGACCTCGCGCTGCACCTCGCGGAAAGCATTGGTCGCGCTGCCCTGGCGAGGGCTGCGGTCCAGCGAGATGGAGGAGGTGAAACCGTCGATGCGCATTGCGAGCTTCTGCTGTCGCTAAAGGTGGGCCTGAACGGAGTGGAATCTAGCCGGGCGCCGGGTGATTTTCAATCGGCACGGACGTCCGGCCATACCGGCCGTCGCCTATGGCGACCGCCGATGTTTCCCCTCAGACCGGCGCCTTGGGGGTGGCCACGTTGTCGCGCAGGTACACCGGCTGCGCCGCGTCGGCCGCAACGGCCTCACCACGGGCCCAGGCAAAACCGGCCAGGGCGAGCAGGTCCTGGGCGTGGGGCAGCAGGGCCGCGTCGCGCCCCTGGGTCGGCACCGCCAGGCGCTCGCCGTAGGTGCCCCAGCCGGTGCCGGCACCGAACCAGTCGCCCGCTGCATCGCGGGGCAGCGCCACCTGCTCCGGCGGCAGGACCGCCTCGACACCGGCCAGGCGCATCTCGCCGGCTTCCAGGCGGTAGCAGCCCCAGTAGACCTCGTCCATGCGCGCGTCGATGGCGGCGGCCACCTGGGTCACGCCCTGCTCTCGGTGGGCACGCTGGGCCAGCACCGCGAGGTTGGAAACCGGCAGTACCGGGCGCTCGAGGGCGAATGCCAGCCCCTGGACCACGCCGATGGCGATGCGCACTCCGGTGAAGGCACCCGGGCCACGGCCGAAGGCGATGGCGTCCACGGCGGACAGGGCGACCCCCGCCTCGCCCAGCAGGTCCTGGATCATGGGCAGCAGGCGCTGGGCGTGCTGCCGGGGAATCACCTCGTAATGGCTGAGCACGCGCCCTTCATGCAGGAGGGCGACGGAACAGGCTTCGGTGGCGGTATCCAGGGCCAGCAGGGTGGTCATCGGGGCATCCAGGTGAGCGAAAAAAGGCGCGCATTATAAACGCCAACGGCCCGCAAGCGGGCCGTTGGTCGGGATGATCGCGAGGGATCAGGACAGGGCGGCGAACACCTTGGCGGTGATCTCGTCGACGCTGCCCACGCCGGCGACGGCGCTGTACTTCGGCGTGCCTTCGGCGGCCGACAGCTTCTGGTAGAAGTCCACCAGCGGCTTGGTCTGGGAGTGGTACACGGAGAGGCGATGACGCACGGTCTCCTCGGTGTCGTCCTTGCGCTGCACCAGTTCTTCACCGGTGACGTCGTCCTTGCCCTCGACCTTCGGCGGGTTGTAGACGACGTGGTAGACGCGGCCGCTGGCCTCGTGCACACGGCGACCGGCGATGCGCTGGACGATCTCCTCGTCATCGACGGCGATCTCGACCACGTGGTCGATGCTCACGCCTGCTTCCTTCATGGCCTCGGCCTGGGGAATGGTGCGCGGGAAGCCATCGAACAGGAAGCCGTTGGCGCAATCGGGCTGGGCAATGCGTTCCTTGACCAGGTTGATGATCAGGTCGTCGGACACCAGGCCACCTGCATCCATCACGCTCTTGGCCTTCAGGCCCAGCTCGGTACCGGCCTTCACGGCGGCACGCAGCATGTCGCCGGTGGAGATTTGCGGGATGGAGAATTTCTTGGTGATGAAACCAGCCTGGGTACCTTTGCCGGCACCGGGCGCCCCCAGCAGAATCACGCGCATCGATGTGCTCCTCAAGAATTGTTTTGAAGTCTTCGGATTCGCCTCGTGGGGCCAATCTCAGTATCGGTTTCGGCGTCTTCGAGCGGCCAAAAGGTTGCTCAAGATACACAGCACCCCTATAGCGCACAAGCCGTCGAAAGTCGGAGCAAAAGGCCCTCTAGCCGGTGTTCCGCAGGCCCGCCGCGATGCCCGCCACGCTCACCAGCAAGGCCAGCTGCAGGGGGTCTTCCACGCGGCTTCCAGCCGCTCTGGAACGGGCCAGGAGCTCGGTCTGCAGCAGGTGAAGCGGGTCCAGGTAGATATTCCGCACGCCGATGGCCTCGCGGGTCTCCGGACTGAGGGCGAGCAGCTCGGAATGGCCGGTCACGCGCAGTACCGATGTACAGGCCTGCGACAATAGGTCGCGTAAATGCGCGCCCAGCGGACGCAGGCCATTTTCCACCAGACGTTCGTCGTAGAGCGCTGCGATCGGCGCGTCGGCCTTGGCCAGGACCATCTCCAGCATGTCGATGCGGGTGGCGAAGAACGGCCAGCTCTCGCGCATGCGCTGCAGCAACGGCCCCTCGCCCCGCGCCTCGGCGCCCTGCAATGCACGCTCCCAGCCCAGCCAGGCCGGCAGCATCAGCCGCGTCTGGGTCCAGGCGAAGATCCAGGGGATCGCCCGCAGGCTCTCGATGCCGCCGGCCCGGCGCTTGGCCGGCCGACTGCCCAGGGGCAGCCGCCCCAGCTCCTGCTCGGGCGTGGCCTGGCGGAAGTACTCGACGAACAGCGGGTGCCCGCGCACCACGTCGCGGTAGCCGGCCAGGCCATCAGCGGCCAGCCGGTCCATGGCCTCGCGCCAGGCCGGCTCGGGCTCCGGCGGCGGCAGCAGGGTCGCCTCCAGCACGGCGGCCAGGTAGAGGTTGAGGTTCTGCTCGGCGATGTCGGGCAGGCCGAACTTGAAGCGGATCATCTCGCCCTGCTCGGTGGTGCGGAAGCGCCCCGCCACCGAACCCGGCGGCTGCGACAGGATGGCCGCGTGGGCCGGTCCGCCGCCGCGCCCCACCGTGCCGCCCCGGCCATGGAACAGCAGCAGTTCGACGCCATGCCGGGCGCACACCTGCACCAGTGCTTCCTGAGCACGGTACTGGGCCCAGGCGGCGGCGGTGGTGCCGGCGTCCTTGGCCGAGTCGGAGTAGCCGATCATCACTTCCTGCGGGCCGCACAGGCGCGCGCGGTAGTCCGCCAGGCCCAGCAGCCGGTCGATGGTCGGCGCGGCGTTGTCCAGGTCCGCCAGGGTCTCGAACAGCGGGACCACGCGGATCGGCCGTTGCAGCCCGGCCTCCTTCAGCAGCAGTTGCACGGCGAGCACGTCCGAGGCCGCCCCCGCCATGGAGATCACGTAGGAGCCGAGTGACGCCGCCGGCGCCTGGGCCACCACGCGGCAGGTGGCGAGCACCTCGGCGGTGTCCTCGCCGGGCTGGTGATGGGGCGGCAGCAGCGGGCGCGGGTTGGCCAGCTCGCGCTGGAGGAAGGCCAGGCGCGTGTCCTCGTCCCACTGGCTGTAGTCGCCCAGTCCGAGGTAGTCGGTGATCTCCGCCAGGGCGGCGCGGTGGCGGGCCGAGTCCTGGCGCACGTCCAGGCGCACCAGGAACAGGCCGAAGGTGGCCGCGCGGCGCAGGCAATCCAGCAGCGCGCCATCGGCGATCACGCCCATGCCGCAGGCATGCAGCGAGCGGTGGCAGAGTTCCAGCGGTTGCAGCAGGTCTTCGTTGTCCTGCAGCACATCGGTGCCGGGCAGCCGTTCGCCGTCCAGCGCGGCCTGGGCCCAGGCACGGGTGGCACGCAGGCGCTCGCGCAGTTGCTTGAGCAAGGCGCGGTAGGGCTCGGCCTGTTCGCCGCCGACGCACGCCAGCAGTTCATCGCTGGCGCGTTGCATGGACAGCTCGGCCGCCAGGTGATCGACGTCCCGCAGGTACAGGTCGGCCGCCATCCAGCGGGCCAGCAGCAACACCTGGCGGGTGACCGCTGCGGTGACGTTGGGGTTGCCGTCGCGGTCGCCGCCCATCCACGAGGCGAAGCGCACGGGCGCGGCGCGCAGGGGCAGGTGCTCGCCAGTGGCGGCGAACAGCGCCTGGTCGGCCTTGCGCAGCACGTTGGGCAGCGCTTGCCAGAGGGAATGCTCGATCACCGCGAAGCCCCACTTGGCCTCGTCCACGGGGGTCGGCCGCTGGCGGCGGATCTCGTCGGTGTGCCAGGCCTCGGCGATCAGCCGGCGCAACGCCAGGTGCACGGACTCGCGTTCCGCGTCGGTGAGGTCGTCATGGTCCAGGCGGGCCAGTTGCGCCGCCATGGCGTCGTACTTCTGGATCAGCGTCCGCCGGGCCACCTCGGTGGGGTGGGCGGTGAGCACCAGCTCGATGTCCAGCGTCGCCACCTGGCGGGCCAGCGCATCGGGGGCGTGGCCGGCCTGGCGCAGGCGCTGCAGCAGTTCCGGCAGCACGCGCTGCTCGAACGCCAGCGGCTCACCCGGCGCCTGGCGGCGTACCCGGTGGTACTGCTCGGCGATGTTGGCCAGGTTGAGGAACTGGTTGAAGGCACGGGCCACCGGCAGCAGCTCGTCGGTGGTGAGGTCGGCGAAGGACGCCTCCAGCCGCTGCCGCCCTTCTGCCACCCCCTGGCGCGCGGCCTTGGCGCCCTTGCGGATGCGCTCGATCTTCTCCAGGAAGGCATCGCCCCACTGGTCACGGATGGTGTCACCCAGCAGTTCGCCGAGCAGGTGGACGTCTTCACGCAGGCGCGGGTCGATCTCCGCCATGGCAGGCCTCTCCGGTAATGGGCAAGGGAGTTCCAGAGTGCCCATGGCAGGCAGCACTGGCAAGACCGCCGCTCTACCCCGCGGCACCTGCGCTCCGGCTCGCTGCGGTCAAGGGCTGTGACCCTGCCTCGTAAATTTTCTTGAACATTTTCGACAGGCGGCCGGTCACACCCCATAAGCCAGGTCATTCGGCAAACGCCGCCTAAAAGCGGCTATCCGGCGTCAATAGGTATTCATTGGCGCGCATCTGGCAGGAAAGTAGCCATGAGGCCCCACCGGGCCGAGGTCACCAATGGAGCTGAACATGATGAAAAAGCGCGCTGCTGTAGCGAATCCGAGAACAGTGATGGCCGTGCTGGCCCTGGGCGCTACCGCCCTGCTCGCCGGCTGCGCCGGCAACCCGCCGACCGAACAGTTCGCCGTCACCAACACCGTGGTCAAGAGCGCAGTCGATGCCGGCGCTCCGCAGTACGCCCCGGTTGAAATGAAGACCGCCCAGGACAAGCTCGACCAAGCCGAGCGCCTGATGCGCGACGAGCGCTACGACGAGGCCCGCCGCGTTGCCGAGCAGGCCGAGTGGGATGCCCGCGTGGCCGAGCGCAAGGCGCTGGCGGTGAAGGCCGAGAAGGTGCTGGAAGATGCCCACCAGGGTGTCCAGCAGATCCGTGAAGAGGGCTCGCGCACCCCGATCCTGGTGCAGTGAACCCCGGCCTCCGAACCCAGTTAAGGATGATCCCCATGAACAAGCTGATCAGCGTTTCCGCCCTTTCCGTGCTGAGCCTGGCCCTGGTGGCCTGCGCCTCCAAGCCGAACCCGAACCTGGACCAGGCCCGCAGCAACTATTCCCAGCTGCAGGCCGAGCCCCAGGCCAACAGCCTGGCCGCCCTCGAGACCAAGGAAGCCGGCGACATGCTCAGCCGTGCCGAGCAGGCCTACGCCGACAAGCAGGACCAGGTCCAGGTCGACCACCTGGCCTACCTGACCAACCAGCGCGTCGAACTGGCCCGCCAGACCATCAAGCAGAAGGCCGCCGAAGAGGCCCTGGCCAAGGCGCCGGCCCAGCGTACCCAGGCCCAGCTGGACGCCCGCAACCAGCAGGTGGACGTGCTGCTCAACCAGCTCAAGGCCAAGCAGACCGACCGTGGCCAGGTGGTGACCCTGGGTGACGTGCTGTTCGAGGTGGACCGCGCCGAGCTGACCCCCAACGGCATGCAGAGCGTGCACCAGCTGGGCACCTACCTGACCCAGAACCCGGACCGCCAGGTGATGATCGAAGGCTTCACCGACAACACCGGCACCGTCGACCACAACCTGCGCCTGTCCCAGGCCCGCGCCGACTCCGTGCGCCGTGCCCTGGTGGCCATGGGCGTGAACCCGAGCCGCGTCACCACCCACGGCTTCGGCAAGGACTACCCGGTGGCCAGCAATGACTCGCCCTCCTCCCGCGCGCTGAACCGCCGGGTCGAGGTGACCATCGCCAACGGCCCCGGCCCGGTCGCACCCCGCGCCCTCTGAGGCCGTCGCGCCCATGAAGAAGCCCGCCTGATGGCGGGCTTTTTCATGCAGCGATCTTCATTCAGTGCCGCCCGTGCACACCCGGCACATGCAGGTGCCCCGCCTCGGCGCAGGCTTCGGACACCACGCTGGGCGGTGCCGGCTGCTCCAGCTCCCGCAGGATGCCGCACGACTCGCTGCTGCCGGCGCCCTGGCACTGGGCGCGCAGGTCCCGCAGCTGGCCCTGCAGCGCACGCAGCTCGGCGATGCGCACCTCGACGTGGTGGATGTGCTCGTCGATCAGCCGGTTCGCCGCTGCGCAATCGGCCTCGGGGTTGTCCCGCAGGCGCAGCAGCTCGCGGATCTCCTGCTGGGTCATGTCCAGCGAGCGGCAATGGCGGATGAACGCCAGGCGCTCCACGTGGGCCTGGGTATAGAGACGGTAGTTGCCCTCGCTGCGCGCGGGCTCGGGCAGCAGCCCCTCGCGCTCGTAGTAGCGGATGGTTTCCACCGGGCATTCGGTCAGCCGGGCCAGTTCACCGATCTTCATGAGCAGCACTCCTTGACTCTGTAGTTGCTACAGGGTGTGCAATGACGCCCGTACCGTCAATGGAGTCCGCCATGAGCCAGGACAATTGCTGCAACCACAACCACGGACGTGCGGCCACAGCCAAGCCGAAGGCAGCCCACGACCATCACGATCACGATCACGATCACGATCACGATCACGATCATCAGCCTGCGGGCCCCGCGCCGGAGCTGCGCGCCCCGGACGCCACCCTCGGCGAGGCGCGCTGGAGCAGCCTGCGCATCGAGGCGATGGACTGCCCCACCGAGGAGCGCCTGCTGCGTGACGCCCTGGGCAAGGTCCCGGCCATCGAGGCCCTGGAATTCAACCTGATGCAGCGGGTGCTCAAGGTCCGCCACCGCTTCGTCGACCTGGCGCCGCTGCAGCAACTGGTGGCCCAGCTCGGCMTGCAGGCCGAGCCCCTGGAAGCCGGCGCGCCGGCACCGGCCGAGCGCCGCAAGCCCTGGTGGCCGCTGGCCCTGGCTGGCGTCGCCGCCCTGGCGGCCGAAGCCTGCGAGTGGTTCTCCATCGGCCCGGGCTGGCTGGAAGCCGGGCTGGCAGTGCTGGCCATCCTCACCGCCGGCCTGCCCACCTACCGCAAGGGCTGGATCGCACTGAAGAACCTCAACCTCAACATCAACGCGCTGATGAGCATCGCCGTCACCGGCGCCATGCTGATCGGCCAGTGGCCGGAAGCGGCCATGGTCAGCGTGCTCTTCGCCATCGCCGAGCTGATCGAGGCGCGCTCCCTGGAACGGGCGCGCAACGCCATCCGCGGCCTGCTGGACCTGGCGCCGGAGCAGGCCACTGTGTGGCAGGACGGCACCTGGAAGGCGCTGTCTTCGCGCGAGGTGCAGGTCGGCGCGCGGGTGCGGGTACGCCCCGGTGAACGCATCGCCCTGGACGGCGAAGTGCTGCGCGGCCGCTCCAGCGTTAACCAGGCCCCCATCACCGGCGAGAGCCTGCCGGTGGAGAAGGAGCCGGGCGAGACGCTGTTCGCCGGAAGCATCAACGGCGAGGGCGAGCTGGAATACAGCGTCACCCGCGCGGCGGACGACAGCACCCTGGCGCGCATCATCCACGCCGTGGAGGAAGCCCAGGGCGCGCGGGCGCCGACCCAGCGCTTCGTCGACGCCTTCTCCCGCGTCTACACCCCGGTGGTGTTCCTCATCGCCGTGGCCACTGCCGTGGTGCCGCCGCTGCTGCTGGGCGGGCTGTGGCTGGACTGGATCTACCGCGCCCTGGTGCTGCTGGTGATCGCCTGCCCCTGCGCCCTGGTGATCTCCACGCCGGTCACCCTGGTCAGCGGGCTCGCCGCAGCCGCGCGCAGCGGCGTGCTGGTCAAGGGGGGCGTGTTCCTGGAGATGGGCCGCCAGCTCGCCTGGGTCGCCCTCGACAAGACCGGCACCCTGACCCACGGCCAGCCGACCCAGACCGACCACGTGCGCCTGCGCGACCTGCCGGGGCTCGACCCGCGCCAGCTGGCCGCCAGCCTGGCTGCTCGTTCGGACCACCCGGTGTCCCAGGCCATCGCCCGGGCGGCCGAGGCCGACGGCGTCGCCCTGCTGGAGGTGGACGAGCAGGCCGCCCTGCCCGGCCGTGGCGTACGGGGCACGGTGGCCGGGCGTGCCTGCCACCTGGGCAACCACCGTCTGGTGGAAGAGCTGGGGTTGTGCTCGCCCGAACTGGAGGCCCGCCTGGACGTGCTGGAGCGCCAGGGCAAGACGGTGATCGTGCTGCTCGACGAACAGGGCCCCCTGGCGCTCTTCGCCGTGGCCGACAGCGTCCGCGAAACCAGCCGTGAAGCAGTGGCCGAGCTTCACCAGCTGGGGGTGCGCACCCTGATGCTGACCGGCGACAACCCGCACACCGCTGCGGCCATCGCCGCCCAGGTGGGCATCGACGAAGCACGCGGCAACCTGCTGCCGGAAGACAAGCTGGCCGCGATCCGCGAGTGCCAGGCCGGTGGCAAGCGGGTCGGCATGGTCGGCGACGGCATCAACGACGCACCGGCCCTGGCCCGCGCCGACATCGGCTTCGCCATGGGCGCGGCGGGCACCGACACCGCCATCGAGACCGCCGGCGTGGCGCTGATGGACGACGACCTGCGCAAGCTGCCGCAGTTCATCCGCCTGTCGCGCCGGACCTGGTCGGTGCTGGTGCAGAACATCGCCCTCGCCCTGGGCATCAAGGCGGTGTTCCTGGTGCTCACGCTGATGGGCGAAGGCACCCTGTGGATGGCGGTGTTCGCCGACATGGGCGCGAGCCTGCTGGTGGTGTTCAACGGCCTGCGGCTGTTGCGCGGAGTGAAGTAAAGGAACGGCATCGCCCGGCTACGGAACAACCCACGTAGCCCGGGCTTCAGCCCGGGGAGCGGTTCCCCTCAAGGGAGCAGCGGGCCCGGAATGTCGCCGGGTCATTCTGGTGCTTCAAGCCACTGAAAAGCGGTGGGCTGAAGCGGAACGCCGCCCGACCCACCCTACAAAAGCCGCCAGATCAGGCCAGGGCGTCGCGGTAGAGCTGCGCCATGTCCTCGGCGAAGGCCACCAGCAGCACCTCTTCCAGGCTGCTGCCGGCGGGGCGCGGTTGGCGCAGTTCGTGGACGGCCACGGCGGCAGCGGCCCCCAGCGGGTAGCCGTAGATGCCGCAACTGATGGCCGGGAAGGCGATGCGCGCCAGCCCTTGCGCCTCGGCCAGCGCCAGGCTGTTGCGGTAGCAGCGGGCGAGCAGCTCGGGCTCGCCCTGGTCACCGCCGCGCCAGACCGGCCCGACGGTGTGGATCACGAAGCGCGCCGGCAGGCGGTAGCCCGGGGTGATGCGCGCCTCGCCCGTGGGGCAGCCGCCGATGATCCGGCAGCGGGCCACCAGCTCCGGCCCTGCCGCACGGTGGATCGCGCCATCGACGCCGCCCCCGCCCAGCAGGGAGGAATTGGCGGCGTTGACGATGGCGTCCACATCGAGGGTGGTGATATCGCCCTGCCAGACGGTGATCTTCATCAGCGGTCTCAGCGGACTTCCTGCGGGGTTTCCTGGCCCATGCAGCGCACGGCCTGCTTCTTGTTGTCCACCAGCACGCCGGTCAGGCCCTTCTGCTGGGTATCGAACAGCACCAGCACGCCATCGATGCACTGCGCGACCTGGTTGGCCGGCTGCAGCGAGACCTTGTAGTCCTCGCCGGGAATGGTCTTGAGCATGGTGAAGTCGGACAGCAGCAACGCGTCCTCGGGTTTGGCGAAGTGCAGGTAGCCGTAGTACCAGAGGACCATCACGGTGCCGATGATGGTGCCGACGCCGGTGAGGATCAGCGGAATGGGGTTGCGTTCGCTCATTGGGGACTCTCTGTATTCGGGACTTCAGCCAGCCGTCGCAACCCGACGAACCCCTTGGGGTCGTCGAGGTAACGCAGCATCACTTCGCGCCAGGTGGGGTCGGCAAAGGTCTGCACGTGCCCGCCCCGGGTCGGCTGGAACACCCGTGGCGGGGGCGCAGCTTGATACAAGCGCACGCCATTGGAAAGGGGCACCACCGGATCGTCGATGCTCTGGTAGATCAGCATCGGCAGCCCCTGCAGGCGGCCGATGGCGCCGATTGCACTGTCGCCATCCGGCACCAGCCAGGACAGCGGCACTTGCAGCGGCCAGGTTAACCAGGCGTTGCCGAGGGTGAATTGAGCCACGTCACGGTAGCTGGCCGGTACGCCGTCCAGCACCAGCGCCCTGACGCCGGCCCGGCGCTCGGGGTGCTCGGCCAGGTAGCGCACCGCCAGGGCGCCGCCCAGGCTCTGCCCGAGAATGATGCGCGGCTGGCCCTGGGCATCGGGCGCACGGTCGAGCCAGTCGAAGGCGGCATCCAGGTCGAGGAACACATCCGGCAGGGCCGGCCGGCCTTCGGAGTGGCCGTAGCCGCGATAGTCCAGCATCAGCACCTGGTAGCCCTGCTCGGGCAGCCACCAGCTGCCGCCGAGGTGGCTGGCGAGGTTGCCGCCGTTGCCGTGCAGGTGCAGCACGGTGCCCTTGACCGCCTTGCCCGGCGCCACCGGCAGCCACCAGCCGTGCAGGCGCAGGCCGTCGCGGGTCACCAGCTGCACGTCGCGGTAGGCCAGCCCGGCCCGCTCGGGGGTGAAGGGCAGCTCGCGCTCGGGGTAGAACAACAGGCCGCTGCAGCCGCTTAGCAGCGCCGCCAGCAGCAGCGGAACGAGGCGCCTCACTGGCCGCCGGCGCGGGTTTCCTCGCGCGCCTTGTAGGTGGCTTCGTAGATGCGCTCGGCCAGGCGCGAGAAGGGTAGGCTCTGGATCCACACCGTCCCGGTGCCGCGCAGGGTGGCCAGGAGGATGCCCTCGCCGCCGAAGAGCATGCTCTTCAGCCCGCCGGCCAGGCCGATGTCGTAGTCGATGCCCTGGGTGAAGGCCACCAGGCAGCCGGTGTCCAGGCGCAGGGTCTCGTTGTTCAGCTCCTTGCGGATCACCGTGCCGCCGGCATGCACGAAGGCCAGGCCATCGCCCTCCAGCTTCTGCAGGATGAAGCCTTCACCGCCGAAGAACCCGGCGCCCAGGCGTTTGTTGAAGGCGATGCCGATGCGCGTGCCGTGGGCGGCGCAGAGAAAGGCGTCCTTCTGGCAGACCAGCTGCCCGCCGACCTGGGCCAGGTCCACCGGCACCACGGTGCCCGGGTAGGGCGCGGCGAAACCGACGCGCTGCTTGCCCTGCCCTTCGTTGGTGAAGTGGGTCATGAACAGCGACTCGCCGGTGAGCATGCGCTTGCCGGCGCCCCACAGCTTGCCGAGCAGGCCATTGCTGCTGCCGTCGCCCATGCGGGCTTCGAAGCGGATGCCTTCGGTCATGTAGTTCATGGCGCCGGCCTCGGCGATCACCGTTTCACCGGGGTCGAGGATGATCTCCACGGTCTGCGCCGAGGCGCCGAGGATGTCGTATTCGAGCTGGTGGCTGGCCATGCAGGGCTCCCTTGGAAGTGGCTGGGGGATCAATCACAGGCGCCGGCCAGGCCGCGGTTCGGCACCCCGGGGCCGAGCGCCGCGGCGTCAGAGGATGTTGGCGTAGTCCGCCTCGATGCGGTCCAGGCTCAGGTGGTTGAGGAAGTTGGAGAAGCACATCCACGCGGACAGCGCGTTGAGGTCGCGGAACTGCGGCGGCAGGTACTTCGGCGGCACCACCAGGCCCTCGTCCACGAGTTGGCGCAGGGTGCGCATGTCTTCCAGGGTGGTCTTGCCGCAGAACAGCAGCGGGATCTGCTCCAGCTTGCCCTTGCGCACGGCGAGCTGGATGTAGTTGTAGATCATGATGAAACCCTTCAGGTAGGACAGGTCCTTGGTGAAGGGCAGCCCGTCCGGCGAGGAGCCCCGGAACACGCGGCTGGCACTGCCGTAGCTCTCGCCCATGCCGTAGCCCTGCTCGCGGTAGAACTGGTAGACCTCGAGGAAGTCCGCGCCCTCCTCCGCCATGTGGATGGCGCGGGTGCGGTTGGTAAGCTTGCGCAGGCGCGAGGGGTAGGAGGCGAAGGCGATCACTTCCATGAGGATCGCCAGGCCTTCCTGGGTCACGGTGGACGACGGCGGGCCCTTGGCGAGGAAGGTGCACACCGGCTGGTTCTGGCCATTGAGGGTGGTGCCGACGTGCACCAGCCCTTCGTGGACTTCCAGCGCGCGCACGTCGCGTTCGTTGAACAGCGCGTCGCTGCGGATCTTGATGTAGTCGGCGCCGGCCGCCGCGTCGGCGACGATGCCGTCGGACTCCAGCACGCGGATGGTCTCGTCGCCGAACACCGCCGAGAGGCGGCTCTGCAGCAGGCCGACGGCGTCCTTGGCGGTGAGGGTCTTGGGCTCGTCCTTCAGGTCGCCGCGGTCGTCGATCTTGTTCAGGTAGTCCGAGAGCATCAGCCCCAGGTCGGACAGGGTCGGGTCACCAGCATGGAAGGCGTCGGAGGCTGCGCCGTAGAGCTCCTGGGAGATCAGCCCGAAGTCCGGCGTACCGCGTGCTTCGAGCATGCGGATGACCATCCGGTACTCCTTGCACATGCGCCGCATGATCTGCCCCACCGGGTTGAACTGGCCGAGCTGGCGGGTGATGTCGCGTTCGATGTTCTGGAATTCGAGCTTCTTGGCCACCGGGTCGAAGGCCAGCGGCCGGCTCTCGTAATAGGCGCGGTCCACCTCGGGCATGGCCTTGCCCTTGTGCTTGAGGAAGCCCTGGCGAACGCTGTCGTCCCACTTGATGGCGTCCAGCACGCGGATCGGTGTCTGCGCCAGGACGATGCGGTCGGACAGGCTGCGAACGGTGTTCTGGTAGTCGTCAGGGACCTTGCGCCGGCTCATGGTCATTCCGCCCCGGCCCGCTGGTAGCGCGCCGCCTCGATGAACACGTCGGAGTTGGCCGGGTCGTCCAGCCAGGCCTGCAGGGTGCTCCAGGGCACGTCCAGCACCACGCCGTCGCCCTCGGGCATCTCCACCGCCTCGCCCTTGAAGGTGCCGCGCTCCACTTCCTGGCGCAGGCGCTCCACGTCGAGGTTGTAGACCACCAGCTCGTTGTCGGCGGTCAGCTCGAAGCCGGCGATGGCGAAGTTGGCGCCCCACTGCTTCGGCAGCCCGGCGGAGAGGTACCAGCGGCGGCCGTGGTGGGCGACGGTGAAGCCGTACTCGCGCAGGCTGTCGAGGTTGTCCTTGCCGCCCTCGAAGGTGCGGGCGCGGTAGAGGTTGGAGCCGGAACGGCTGATCTCCAGGTAGGCGCGCTCGCCCCACTCGTCCTTGCGCGACCAGTCTCCCAGCAGCGGCATGGGCGCCGGCTCGTTGGCGGGGATCGGCTCCCGCAGGGTGACCAGGCAGCCGCCCAGCAGCAGGAAGGACAGGGCAAGCAGCACGCGCCAGGGGTTCATCGTGTTCTCCTTGATCATTAAAAACCCCGCGAGGCGGATGCCTGGAGCGGGGTTCGGCGCCACTGCGCTAGAGGTCCATCACCAGATGGAAGTAACGCCTCAGCACGGCTCGCATTTCGTTGATGTCGAGGTTATCCACACCGCCGACAAGGCCCTGATATTCCATCTGCAGAATGATGGCCGTCAACACCTTGGCGTCCTCGGCGGGCTCCTCGGTGCCCAGGACCTGGAAAAAGTGCTCCGCCCCCTGGGAGAGGATGCCCCGGTGGGCCTCGGCGAGCCCCCGCAACCCCTCGTTGATCAGCGCCTCCTGGCGGAACGCCTGTTCGGCGAGCAGCTGGGCGCGGTTCTCCAGCACCTGGCGGCGCACGTACTCGATGGCCAGTTCGACGATGCGGTCGGTCATCTCCCGGCGACGCTCACCGCCCTGCTCCATGGCCGCGGCCATGTCCTGCAGGTCCCCTTCGACGCTGCTCCAGAACGCGGCCATGGCTTCGGCACTGCGCTCGACGAACTGGGCGAAGGTGTCGGTGATGAGGTCGTTGATGTCCTTGAAGTAATAGGTGGTGGCCGACAGCGGCACATCCGCCTCGGCGGCCACGGCCCGGTGGCGCACGGCCCGCACGCCATCGCGGACGATGATGCGCATGGCGGCATCGAGGATGGCCTGGCGGCGCTGCTCGCTGCCGTGGCGGCTGGCCTTGCGGCCCTGGTACTGGACACTTTCGGCGAGAGCGCTGGCCGCCTGGGCGGCACTGTCACGACGGGACGGCTGGGGCAAGATGCGGGAACCTTCGGCTACGGGACGTGGATGTCAGACAGTTTCGACCAATCAGCGGTCGATTCAACTGCCACAAGGTAAGAACTTGCGTACTCGACGTGATGAGACCCGGCCGGGGCACACCGCCCGTCGTGCCGTGTGGAGCAGCGCGCAATCCAGAGCCATACAGGGGAAAGTGGGCAGGCTTTGAAACGTTCCAGAAGGCATAGCGCTTCCATCCTCAGTTATGGACGGGGCCGCGCGACGCTGTAGCGGTGCTTGGAAAAGCGAATCGGGTGCGCACCTTGAAGCTGTTCCTGAGACGGATGCTGGCGCGGGGACAAAGGCCCCTTCAGGAGGCCGAGCGCAGTCGTCAGTAGACGCTCTTCAATCAGCTTGCCTCCCGTTGATCCCATTCAGAACGCAGCCACAAAAAAGCCGCCCGAAGGCGGCTTTCTCATCCCACTCAGGCCTGGGGCCGCATGTGGGGGAACAGGATCACGTCGCGGATCGACGGGGAGTTGGTCAGCAGCATCACCAGGCGGTCGATGCCGATGCCTTCGCCGGCGGTGGGCGGCATGCCGTATTCCAGCGCGTTGACGAAGTCGGCGTCGTAGTGCATCGCCTCGTCGTCACCGGCGTCCTTCTCCTTGACCTGCAGCATGAAGCGCTCGGCCTGATCTTCGGCGTCGTTCAGCTCGGAGTAGGCGTTGGCGATCTCGCGGCCACCGATGAACAGCTCGAAGCGGTCGGTGACGCTCGGGTCCTTGTCGTTGCGGCGGGCCAGCGGGGAGACCTCGAAGGGGTACTGGGTGATGAAGTGCGGCTGCTCCAGCTTGCTCTCCACCAGTTCCTCGAAAATCATCACCTGCAGCTTGCCCAGGCCTTCGTGGCCAAGGACCTTGGCGCCAGCCTTCTTGGCGATGGCGCGGGCCTTCTCGACGTCGTTGAGGTCGGCGGCGGTGATGTCCGGGTTGTACTTGAGGATGGCGTCGAACACCGACAGGCGGGCGAAGGGCTCGCCGAAGTGGAAGACCTTGTCGCCGTAGGGCACGTCGGTGCTGCCGAGCACGGCCTGGGCCAGCTCGCGGAACAGCTCCTCGGTCAGGTCCATGTTGTCTTCGTAGTCGGCGTAGGCCTGGTAGAACTCGAGCATGGTGAACTCGGGGTTGTGCCGGGTCGAGACGCCTTCGTTACGGAAGTTGCGGTTGATCTCGAAGACCTTCTCGAAGCCACCGACCACCAGGCGCTTGAGGTACAGCTCAGGCGCGATACGCAGGAACATCGGCATGTCCAGGGCGTTGTGGTGGGTCGCGAAGGGCTTGGCCGCCGCGCCGCCGGGGATGGTCTGCAGCATCGGGGTTTCCACTTCGAGGAAACCGCGCTCGCTGAGGAAGCGGCGGATGTGGGCGATGACCTGGGAGCGCACGCGGAAGGTGTGGCGGGTTTCCTCGTTGACGATCAGGTCGACGTAGCGCTGGCGGTAGCGCTGCTCGGTGTCGGTCAGGCCGTGGTGCTTGTCCGGCAGCGGGCGCAGGGATTTGGTCAGCAGGCGCACGCTGGTCATGTCGACGTACAGGTCGCCCTTGCCGGAACGGGCCAGGGTGCCCTCGGCGCCGATGATGTCGCCCAGGTCCCAGGTCTTGATCTCGGCCAGGGTCTCTTCCGGCAGGGTCTTGCGGTTCACATAGACCTGCAGGCGAGCGCTGCTGTCCTGCAGGACGATGAAGGAGCCACGGTTGAGCATGATGCGACCGGCGACCTTGACCGGGATGGCTGCAGCTTCCAGCTCTTCCTTGGTCTTGTCCGCGTACTGTTTCTGCAGGTCCGCGAAGTAGGCGTCGCGGCGGAAGTCGTTCGGGAAGGCGATGGCCTTGGCTTCACGCACGGCAGCAAGCTTTTCCTTGCGCTGGGCGATCAGCTTGTTCTCTTCCTGTTGCAGTTCGTGCTGGTCGGGTTGTTGGTCGCTCATGGTCTTCGGTGGTTCCTGATTAGGCGCTCTTGCCTGTGGAAACGGATTGCATAACAGCGGCAGCAAAGCCTGGCGGGCGCAGGCCAGCCGCTGCTTGAGGCGGGCTGGCCGGGCGCGGCGGCGTTACAGCCCTTGCTTGAGGCTGGCCTCGAGGTACTCGTTCAGATCCCCATCCAGCACCTTGTCGCAGTCGCTGCGCTCGACGCCGGTGCGCAGGTCCTTGATCCGCGACTGGTCGAGGACGTAGGAGCGGATCTGGTGCCCCCAGCCGATGTCGGACTTGGTGTCCTCCAGGGCCTGGGAGGCGGCGTTGCGCTTCTGCATCTCCAGCTCGTACAACTTGGCCCGCAGCATCTTCATGGCGGTGTCCTTGTTGGCGTGCTGGGAGCGTTCGTTCTGGCACGCCACCACGGTGTTGGTGGGCACGTGGGTGATCCGCACCGCGGAGTCGGTGGTGTTCACGTGCTGGCCACCGGCACCGGAGGAGCGGTAGGTGTCGATGCGCAGGTCGGACGGGTTGATCTCGATCTCGATGTTGTCGTCGATCTCCGGGGAGACGAACACCGCGGTGAACGAGGTGTGACGACGGTTGCCGGAGTCGAACGGGCTCTTGCGCACCAGGCGGTGCACGCCGATCTCGGTGCGCAGCCAACCGAAGGCGTATTCGCCCTTGATGTGCACGGTGGCGCCCTTGATGCCGGCGACTTCGCCTTCGGACAGTTCGACGATCTCGGCGGCGAAGCCGTTCTTGTCGGCCCAGCGCAGGTACATGCGCAGCAGCATGTTGGCCCAGTCCTGGGCCTCGGTGCCGCCGGAACCGGCCTGGATGTCCAGGTAGGCGTTGTTGGGGTCCATCTCGCCGCTGAACATGCGGCGGAACTCCAGCTTCTCAAGGATCTCGCGCAGGCGCTCGACTTCGGTGGCGACGTCGTTCACGGCGCCTTCGTCGTTCTCCTCGACCGCCATGTCCAGCAGATCGCTGGAGTCGGCCAGGCCGCTGGTGAGTTCGTCGAGGGTCTCGACCACCTGCGCCAGCATGGAACGTTCGCGGCCCAGGTTCTGGGCGTATTCGGGGTTGTTCCAGACGTTGGGGTCTTCGAGTTCGCGGTTTACTTCGACGAGACGATCATGCTTCTGATCGTAGTCAAAGATACCCCCGAATGGCCTGGGTACGTTCGGAGAGGTCCTTGATGCTGTTCAGGATCGGGTTGATTTCCATGGCGGGAAGCTCTCACTGGCAAAACTTTCGGAAAAGCCGGCGAGTATACCCGAGTCGATTCGCCTCGGGCAGCCTGCGCCGATGACCGTTTACAGGCCCGCCGCCTCGGCCACGGTGACCGCCCGCCAGGGCCCCGGAGAGGTGCCGGCCAGGGCCGACCAGTACCAGGCGGAGGTGTCGCTGAAGCTCCGTCCGGCCGCGTCCTCGATGTATTCGCACACCCGCAGCCGGCCGGAGGCGGCGCTGGCCAGGAAGCAGCGCTGCAGGCCCTCGCCGCTGGCCCGGCGGTGCAAGGCGATGGCGCTGATGCGAAAGCCCAGGGCGCGGTAGCAATCCGCCGCCGGGTGCAACTTACGGGTCGGCACCTGCACCTGGCGCAGCACCAGGGTGCGCGGGCCGGCGGCGAAGCGCGCCAGGCGGCCGGGGAAGTCCTCGGCGAAGCGCCGCTCCACCGCCGTCAGCGCCAGCGGGCGCAAGGCCTGCCCCTCGAAGGTGCTCGGCCACTCGACGAAACCGGCCGGGCGCGCGCCCTCCCCGCCCGCGCCCGGCACCAGGCTGTACGCCGCCAGGCCGACGAAGAGCGCGCCCCAGGGCCACGGGCGCCCTGCGCCGGGCAGGCCATCCACCCGGTTCGCCGGCTGGGCCGGCAACCCCACCACCAGGCGCAGCACCAGCCCGCAGAGCGCAGCGAACACCGCCAGCCCGATGCCCTCGTGGAGCCAGGCCGGCCCC
Organism: Pseudomonas sp. FeS53a; assembly: GCF_000931385.1. Taxonomy (NCBI): domain Bacteria; kingdom Pseudomonadati; phylum Pseudomonadota; class Gammaproteobacteria; order Pseudomonadales; family Pseudomonadaceae; genus Pseudomonas; species Pseudomonas sp. FeS53a. Next base: position 42,052 of record NZ_JYFT01000078.1, on the reverse strand, counting down.
TGCCAATGCCCGGCTTCCTGCAGTACCAGCAGCGTATTGCGCAACGCATTGGCCCCGAGGATCAGCAGGCTGAGCCAGGGCAACCGGCGCAGCAGCCGGGCATCCGCCACCCGCAGCCAGGCGGCGGCGGTGAAGGCCACGAAGTAGGCGGCCCAGGCCATCTGCACGCCGGAACAGGGGGCGTCGACCATCACCAGCTGGCCGCCCACCTCCAGCGCACTGCCCTGGCGCGTGACGGCGAAGCCCAGCCCGCGCAAGGCCCAGAGGCTGGCCTCGGCGGTGATCACCCGCAGCGGGTAGCCGATGAAGAACTGCAGCGACGCCAGGATCGGCAGCGCCAGCACCCCCAGCCCCAGCCAGGCCAGCAGCGGCTGGCCGGGCCGACGCAGGGCGAAGGCCATCACCAGCACCGCCAGCACGGCCAGCAAACCACGCCCCATGGCCGGCACGCCCGGCACCAGCAATGCGGCAGCCGTCAGCCCCAGGGAAGCGAGCAGCCCGGGCAGGCGCGGCGCCGCCAGCAGCGCGTGACGGTCACGCCACAGGCAGGCCAACAGCACCACCAGCGCCACCGCGCCCCAGGGGTCGTCCGAGCCATCGCCCATGCGGGCAACGGCCCAGCGCCACACCGGCCATAGCGCCAGGGCCGGCAGGGCCAGCCAGGCCCAGGCGGGTAGCGCGCGGGTCACGCCTGGCCCCGCTGACGGCGCAATGCCCATCCCAGGCCCAGCAGGCCCACCAGCAGCAGCGCCCAGGTCGCCGGCTCCGGCGTGCCCGGCACCATCGGCCCGCTGACGCTGCCGCCCACGGCCTGGGCGCTGACGCCCTGAGGCAGGGGCAGMGGCTGGTCGACTTCCGCCGCGTCCTGCGGCGCCGGGTTGCGCACCTGCTCATCCACCGCGACGAAGGAGGTGTAGGGCGTCAGCAGGCTGTACTTGAGGCCGAGGTCGAGGATCTGCTGGCTGTAGTTGTAGGCGTAGCCGCCTTCGATGGCCTCCTGGTCCATCAGCGAGGCGATGCGCTGGCGGGCCCAGAGGTGCGCCAGGGCGCTGCCCTCCACGGCCTGCCCGGCCAGCAGCGGCGCCTCGGCATGCCAGGTACCCCGGTTGGTCAGGCCCTGGGCGCGGAGGAAGCCCCGGCGCTCGCCGCGCCACTTGCCGAACACCACCAGCGGCCGCTCGGCGAACAGGTCCGGCAGCTCCAGGGGCTCCACGTCATAGGTGTCCAGCCCGTCGAAGGTCAGTTTCGGGCGCACCAGCACCGGCGACTCGATCATCCGCTGCAGGCGCTCGGCCTGGGCATCGGCCTGCGCGGCGTCCAGCACCACGAAGGGTTCGCCCTGGCCGGCGCGGGCCAGGCCCTCGATCAGCTCGCGGTTCACCGAGCTGCCGATGCCGAAGGCGAACAGGTTGGCCTTGCCCAGGTTGCCGCGCACCAGCGCGTAGGCCTCGCTTTCCACGTCCACGAAGCCATCGGTGACCACGATGAAGGAGCGCGAGCGCCCCGCCTCCGCCGGCATCGCCAGGGCCTGACGCAGGGCCGGCAGCAACTCGGTGCCGCCACTGCCCATCTCGGTGTCCAGCAGCCCCAGGGCCTGCTGGATGTGCTCGGCATCGGCGGGAATCGACTGCGGGGCCAGCAGGCTGGCACTGCCGGAGAACAGCAGCACGTTGAAGCGGTCCTGCGGGCGCAGGCCACCGATCAGCCGGCGCAGCAGGTGCTTGGCGGTGTCCAGGGGGAAGCCGTGCATGGAGCCGGAAATGTCCACCACGAACACGTATTCACGGGGCACCACCGCCTCGCTGGGCACGCGCCGAGGCGGCGCCACCATGGCCAGGAAGAAGTTCTCCTCGGCCCCTTCGCTGAGCAGCACCCCGCTCTGGAAGCCCTCGCCACCCAGGCGGTAATCCAGCACGAAGTCACGGTTGGCCGCCGCGCCGCCGGCCGGATCCAGGCTCACCCGCACGTGCCGGGCATCCTGCCCCTGGCGCAGGATGCGGTGGCTGGGCGAGGCCAGCTCGGCGATGTCCGCCGGGGCCTGCAGGTCCACATCCAGGCTGAACCCGGCGGTTCCCGGCTCGCCTTCCGGCAGGTGCGCGGTGGCCGTCCAGGGTTCGACGGCGCCCCCCGGCCGGCCGGTGTAGCGCGGACCGACCACGGTGGGGAAGACGAAGGAGTAGAGCCCATCGCGGGGGACCAGCAGCTCGGTGTAGCGCAGCTCCACATCCACCGCATCACCGGGGAGGATGTTGGCGACATTCATCTCGAACACGTTGCTGCGCTGCTGCTCCAGCAGGGCCGCGGTCTGCCCGGCCACCTTGGCCGCCTCGTAGTCTTCGCGGGCCTTGCCCTTCTCCTCAATGCGCGCCTCGATCACCCGCTGGCCGATGCGCACGGTCATGCCGTGCACCGCCGCCCGGGTCGAGCCGGGGAACACATAGCGCGCCTCCAACGCCCGGCTGCCTTCGTTGCGGTAGTGCTGGGTGACGCTGACGTCGGCGATCACCCCCAGCACCCGTGCCTTCACCTCGGTGGCCTTGAGCGGCAGGCCGTCGACACCGGGCTCGGCGTTCTCCACCACGAAGTAGGGCCCTTCCGGGGCGGGCTGCGGCGCGTCGGCCAGGACGGTCATCGGCACCAGCAACAACAACAGGCTCCACCAGCGGCGGCGCGGGAGGGGGACAGGGCGGGACATGGGACGTGGCTCCTTGCGTATATCGGAAGCCCAGCCTCGCCCGCGCCCGTGGAGGCTTCGTGCAGGGTGTGTGGTGTTTCTGTGGTTTTATGCGGCCGAGCCGAAACGGAGCGGACTATTCTTTACCGGCCGGCTCGCCTGCAGTCATCGCCCGGAGATCCTCCCCATGCGTCGCCCCCACAGCCTGCGTAGCCGCATCGCCCTGTCCGTCGCCCTGCTGGTGTGTGCCCTGAGCTGGCTGCTCGGCACGCTGATCGGCCAGCGCTCGGGCGAGCGCATGGGCGAGGAATTCGGCCAGGGACTGGCGGAGCTGTCGTTCCAGATGGTCGACCGGCTGGACCGCGACATGGACAACCGCGCCCGCCTGCTGCAGGTCATCAGCGAGTTGCAGGCCCTGCGTCAGCCGGACGACATCCGCCAGGTCCGCGCCCTGCTGGACAGCCTGCAGCACGAGCTGCCGGACATCGCCTGGATCGGCTTCACCGACCCCGACGGCCTGGTCCTGGCCTCCAGCAACGGCGTGCTGGAAGGGGTGAACATCGCCCAGCGGCCGGTCTACCAGCGCGGCATCCAGGGCCGCTTCATCGGTGACGTGCACGAGGCCGTGCTGCTGGCCAAGCTGCTGCCCAACCCCACCGGGGAGGCGATGAAGTTCGTCGACATCGCCCTGCCGGTGAAGGGGCCGGACGGGCGCACCGTTGGCGTGCTCGCCTCGCACCTGTCCTGGTCCTGGGCCGACGAGGTGCGCCGCGCGCTGATCGAGCCCATGCAGGTCCACCGCCGGGTGGAGTTCTTCATCCTCAGCAGCGACCACAGCGTGCTGCTGGGCCCGGCGGACAGCATCGGCCAGAAGCTGGAGCTGCCGGCCCTGGGTCACATCGACGCGCGCAAGAGCTTCTGGAGCGTGCAGCGCTGGCCGGACGGCCGCCGCTACCTCACCGGCTTCGCCCCCAGCCACGGCTACCGCGACTACCCCGGCCTCGGCTGGATCGTGGTCACCCGCCAGGCGGAAGAAGAAGCCTTCGCCCCCGCCCACGCCCTGCAGCGGGAGATCTACCTCTGGGGCGGCGCGCTGGCGATCTTCTTCGCCGTTCTCGGCTGGGCGCTGGCGGCCCGGGTGACGCGCCCGCTGCAGCACATCGCCGACGCGGCGGACCGCCTCAGCGCCGGTGAGATCGCCGTCATCCCCTCCGGCACCGGCACCCGGGAGATCCGCACGCTGAGCAAGTCCATCGCCCACCTGGTGGAAAGCCTCACCCAGCAGCAGCTCACCCTCGGCCTGCTGGAGAACAAGGCCCATCACGACCCGCTTACCGGCCTGCCGAACCGCGCCGCGCTGGAGAAGCACCTGCCCCGGCTGCAGCAACGCTGCCACGTGGCCGGCGGCGCACTGGGGCTGCTCTACCTGGACCTGGATGGGTTCAAACCGATCAACGACACCCACGGCCACGCCGTCGGCGACCTGGTGCTGCGCGAGGCCGCCCAGCGGATGCGCGGCTGCCTGCGGGACGGGGACCTGGTGGCGCGCCTGGGCGGGGATGAGTTCCTGATGGTGCTGCAGCTGCAGCAGGACGACGGCCTGAGCCACATCAGCCGGGTCGCCCAGCGGGCGCTGCAGGTGCTGGGTGAGCCGATGCTGCTGGAGGGGCGCCCCCTGGGCATCGGCTGCAGCATCGGCGGGGCCCTGTGGCCCCGCGACGGGGATCGCCTGGAAGAAGTGATGGAACGCGCCGACCAGGCGCTCTACCGGGCCAAGCGGGAAGGCCGCAACCGGGCCTTCCTGCATGACGAAGACGAAGCGGTGCACATCGCCGCAGGCCCCGCCGTCAACTGACCTGGGCGTCCCGCACCTGGGCTTCCAGCTCCGCCTTGAGCCCCGGCTCCAGGCGCATCTGCCGCGCCAGTTCATCCAGATAGGCGCGCTCCATGAAGTGCTCCTCGTCCACCATCAGCACGCTGGCCAGGTACATCTCGGCCGCCATCTCCGGGGTGGTGGCCGCGCGGGCCACTTCGGACGGATCCAGCGGCTTGTTCAGCTCCGTTTCCAGCCAGCCACGCAGGCTGGGGTCGTCGGTCAGGCGGGCCAGTTCGCTCTCGATCAGTTGCCGCTCGCGGGCATCCACATGGCCGTCGGCCTTGGCCGCCGCCACCAGGGCCTTGAGGATGGCCTGGCTGTGCTGCTCGGCCTGGGGCGCCGGCAGGCGATCGAGGGTGCGGGGCTCGCCCTGGGGCGCGGTGGGCTGGTTGGCCTGCCAGTTGCTGTAGGCCTTGTAGGCCAGCACGCCAAGAGCGGCGAGCCCGCCGTAGGTCAGCGCCTTGCCGCCGAGCTTGCGCGCGCTCTTGTTGCCCAGCAGCAGGCCCAGCGCACCGGCAGCCAGGGCACCACCGCCCGCGCCACCGAGCAGGCTGCCGAGCTGGCCGCCGCCGATGCCGGACGGTTTGCCGCCGGCTTTCTTCTGCAGCAGGTCCTGGCCGGACTTGAGCAATTGGTCGAGCAATCCACGGGTGTTCATGGGGGGCCTCCAAGGTCGCAATGGACGATGGGGCGCACTCTACCGCCAGTCCTCCGCGTGTCGCGCAGGGGGATTGCTTCGAGATATTGCGTCCCGAAACCGCTATCACCGGTCCCGTGCCGCGTAGCCCTGCCGACGCCTACCGGCTAGGCTGTAGGCCGTTTCGTCAGGAGGCCGTCATGGAAGGGTTGTCGCTGGGCGGGTGGGGATGGGTGCTGCTGGCCGTGGGCCTGCACCTGGGTGTGCGGCTGTACATTCGCTACGGCCTGAAGGAAGACCGTAGCGAAGAGGACTGGCTCGCCTGAATCAGTTGGGCGAGGCGACCATCTGCTGGCGGCGGGCCGCGTCCTTCTGTTGGCGATAGGCCTTGGCCGCCTCGGGGATCGGGCCGCCCTTGCCGGTCTCGACCCAGCGGCGCATGCGCGTGGCATCGGCGAAGTGGGTGTACTTGCCGAAGGCGTCCAGCAGCACCATGGCGACCCGCTGGTTGCCCATGCGGGTACGCATCACCAGGCAGTGGCCGGCCTCGTCGGTGAAGCCGGTCTTGGTCAGCTCGATGTCCCAGTCGCTCTTGCGGGTCAGGTGGTTGGTGTTGCTGAAGCCCAGGCTGTAGCGCGGCTTGACGAAGGTGATGGTCTTTTCCTTGGTGGTGCTCATCTGGCTCAGCAGCGGGTACTTGCGGCTTTCCAGCAGCAGCTGGACCAGGTCGCGGGCGGTGGAGACGTTGTTCAGCGACAGGCCGGTGGGCTCCACGTAGCGGGTGTGCTTCATGCCCAGGGCGCGGGCCTTGGCGTTCATCGCCGCGATGAAGGCGCCGTAGCCGCCCGGATAGTGGTGGGCGAGGCTCGCCGCCGCGCGGTTCTCGGAAGACATCAGCGCCATCAGCAGCATGTCGCGACGGCTCACCAGGCTGCCCACGCGCACCCGCGAATAGACGCCCTTCATTTCCTTGGTCTGGCTGATGTCGATGCTGATGATCTCGTCCAGCGGCTGCTTGGCTTCGAGCACCACCAGGGCAGTCATCAGCTTGGTCACCGAGGCAATGGGCACCACCAGGTCGGGGTTGTTGGCGTAGATCAGCTTGCCGGTGGCGAGGTCCACCAGCATGGCGCTGCCGGAGGCGAGCTGCAGCTGGGCGGGGTCACGGACCGGGGTGGCCGCCTGGGCTTCGAGGGGGGCGGCGACGGCCAGGCTGGTGCAGAAGAACAGAGCCTTGAGCAGAGAGGTTCGGATTTTCACGGGAGGCTACCGGATGAAGAGTGGGATGAAGATCGCCTGTGCGAACTGGCACACATTATAGATCCCCGAAGGCCAATTCCTTCAGTCACTTTCATCGCTTTCTGCAAGAAAACTCTCAGCTCGCAAACGCCCCCGTCAGCGCTGCTGGTACTGGTAACTTCCCTGCCCCGGCGTCCGCTCGATGATGACCCCGTTGGGGTACTCCGTGCTCTGGCGAATCCCGCCCTGCTGCTGGATCACCTGGCTGCCGCTCCCGGTGCTGTAGCGCGTGGTGCCCTGGGGCACGGGCTGCCCGCCGTAGACGTTGTAGCGCTCGCTGCGCTCGTAGGTGTCCACACTGCCGCTGGCGCCGGGGCTGACGTAGGTCTTGGGGATGACGCGGATGGTCTGCTGCCCGTTCGGCTCGGCGGCCAGCGCGGGAATCGCACCGCTCGCCACCAGGGCCAGCAGCGCACAACGGAAGAGCTTCATGGCCGTACCTCGCTGAGGGATCGATGCCGATGATACGTCCGTTGGGCAACCGCTCCAGGGCTTGGGTTCGGGGCTGGGATGGGTTTCGGATCAGTGGTGGGAAAAGGGTGTTGGTCGGAGCGCGGCCTAATACACCACATGCCCCCCTGCCATAGATAAAAACTCCTCATCGATAGGCAGGCCAGACGCCGATCCCACGACCACGCTGGTCATGCAGCAGTGAGGACAACAGGCCGTTTCGCCGCCGTCCCACCATTTCAAGATCTCGGATGGCGCGAAGATTTCTCCACAGCCGATGCATCCGCACTTGTCGCTTTGCTCGATCAGCTCCCGGTTACCCTCCGTCGCACGCTGATAGGCATATGGATCGATGCCTGGATCCCACGAGCGACCGCTGGGCAGCTTGATGCTTGTCATATCGGCTCCTTCGGATCCCCCCACAAAAACAGCCCAGAGATTACGAAGGCACGAGCCTTGTGTACATGGCAGGCAGGGAAGGGAGAGTCGATCGGCAGACGATATGAAAGGTCTCAGCGAACGGCGGAAATAGGGCGGTGTTCGAACCGCCCTTCCCGGGCTGAAGCCCGGGCTACGTCAGGTGGGGAGTACGCCGCGTTGGCGGGAGAGGGTCAGGGCCAGGTCCTCGATCATGTCCTCCTGCCCACCCACAGTGCCGCGCCGGCCCAGCTCCACCAGCAGCTCGCCGGCCTGGATGCCGTATTTCTGCTCGGCGCGCTTGGCAAACAGCAGGAACGAGCTGTACACGCCGGCATAGCCCAGGGTCAGCGGGGGGCGACCGAGTCGTTTGCCGGCTGTGTTGATGGCGCTTCCGGAACGCCGAAAATGACCCGGCTGAACAGCTGACTGAGGGATCACTCTGGGCTGGAGCGCTACCACTCCGGTCAGCGCTTCAACTCCGGTCGCCGGTAGGCCATGCCCACCGAGCGCGGCGCGGTCTGCACGAAGCCGAACTGCGCGTAGAGGTCCTGCGCCTGGCCATCGGCGATGAGGCTGACGTAGCCGCTCTCCGGCACATGGGTTTCGATGTACTTCAGGATCTCCCCCATGATGCGTTTGCCCAGCCCCTTGCCCTGGTGCGCCTTGAGCACGGCAATGTCAACGACCTGGAAAAAACACCCGCCATCACCGATCACCCGCCCCATTCCCACGGGTTGCGATTGATGAAGAATCTGCACCGCGAAGAGCGTATTGGGCAGACCGCGCACCGCTGCTTCATCGGTCTTGCCGCTGAGGCCGGAGCCCGTGCGCAGCGCCTGGTAGACAGGGACGGAAGGGGTTTCGAGCAGGCAGGAATAGTCAGTCAATGGCGTCACCGTAGTTGGGTGGGAAGGGGCAGAGGCGTGGCTAGTAAGCCAGATGCTCGCTGGGCATGGACAGAAGCTGTTTGTCGATGGGGCAGACAGTCCTTCTGCTTCGGCAGGATCGCCAGTTCAGCGGAACTCAGCTCCAGCTTGCGGGACTGCTTGGGGGTATGAATAGCAGGTCACAGTTCGGGGGTCGCTTCTACCGCTCGAACGCTATCGCCACACGCACGGCGGCGGAGTCGGATACATCCGCGAGAAAGCTCTCGGCAGATGCGCGGATCACACCCTGCTCATCGCTGAACGCGAACTCCATGGGACTGCCTTGTGGCGATTACTGGGCTGGGCGGCAGTCTGGCGGGTTGTGGGGAGGGGGGAAATCGTCCGAGTCTTAACCTTTTACAACGTTCAATAGAGATCACTACGCGATAGCTAAACGCTGACATGGCCGGAGGAATAAACAAAGAGAAGTTATAAGATCCAAAACGCACCAAGGTCTATTCAATAGGCGGCTGTACTACCCAAGGAGGAACTTCTCCTTCAGAAAGAGTTACACCAACTGTGGGATGGTAATCTAACCTCCCGTCACCCAACACTTGACGATCTCTTTTTCTAACCGCCTCAATAGAGCGCCTAGAGAGATTTTTATACTCAGCATCAAGATAGGCTATTTCACCTGCCACGCCCGCCCTAATACTCAACAACTCCCCCTGGCTAAATCCGTGATTATCGGCCCTACCTTGAAGAGCTGCATTAATCATCCTCAGCTTCCTGAAACGCGATGAGGGAACAGAAACTCTGTTATGAACCAAAGCAACACCTGTAACATGCTTTGTAGTACCGGGCTTGAAGAGCTTAGTTTTATGAGAGACAACCTTGTGCCCATGCGAGCGCACCAATCCCTCAACAGCACGAATGAACTCACGCCCAATAAAATCTCCAGAAAATGTCAAATCATCAATATAACAAATAAAAACAAGACCATTTCCCTTAGAAAGTTCATTGAGAGCATCAAAAAGCTTGCTATTGGCATAGAACGACATCAATGGACTTAAGGGACTGCCCGTAGGAAGAGAGTCATCACAAGTCACAAGCCTGGAATAGATATCCGCAATATCACTTGGACACTCAAGACGAGATTGAAAAAACGAAAATACTCGCGACCTATTTGTTGCTTCAAAAAAACTCTTTATATCTAAAGTCGCAACGTACTCGCCATTCGCATGAAATTCAGCATTTTTACGGTAAGAGGTACCAGAAAGCGCAGCCTGCATGTAGCTAGGAACCTGCACGTGCTTTAGCAACCTCAACACACGATTGTGGATTTTTAATAAATCACCCTTAGGCTTCTGCACATCCCGAGCACGTCGAGGTGTTCTGCTAGAAAATGGATCACTCTTGGGCTGAACCGAAAATCTACTGTAATCCCCAATAGCACGCCTTATAGCCGAGAAAGGTTGACATAAGACTTTCTCAATTTTAGATCGAGAAGTAGTGCGATACATTGCGCACTGATTCAAAGCATAAGACTTATGCTTTCTTACCGATCCGCATTGAGGATTTTGCTTCATTCTTATTACCCACCCACTCCATTATATTAATTATTTTTCGAGCGATGCCGACCCTCAGCCTATCAGTAGGCTTAGAAGATTCTAGGCTTTCAGAAAAAAACAAAATAGAAGACAGAGGGACGTTAAACCTTTCACTATACTTACCTAGCAACTCAAGTGATGGTTGTTTTTTCCCCGACTCAATTTCTGACAAGAACGAATTAGACACAGACAACTCATCCGCCAGTTCTTTCTGAGACAAGTCGTGGTACGTCCTAATCAAGCGAAGCGCCTGATGCAACATAAACACCTCATAAAAATAGTGACAACAGCGGGGGTAAGGACGCTAAAGAAGCTCACGACATGAATCAACAATTTTAGGCCAGTATCTATCAATGATTAAGAACAAATAACCAATGATTTTAACTAGACCAAAAATCATACGAAAAAAAATGCGTTTGCTTCGATTTTTTCGTACGTCCGAGCGTTGCTTGGCGGGTTTCTCAGTCTTCATTTTCTTAGTTCCAGTGGCACCTATACGTTTTGCATAGGCTCTCGCATGCAACTGGACTGAAGACGGATCAAGCAACGCCTGTCCCCCCTCTGAATCACCTGATTCCGACTCGCACGGAATCAGTATCCCGGCATGTCGCTCTCGTCGTACTGCGGACGGAGCGCGAACTGCATGGGGAAGGGTTAGAGGCGAACCTCCACTAGGCTAAGGCCTAAATTTCACGCGAGAAGATCTCCTTACCGCGGGTTGGAGAATATGGCCTCATGATGAGCTTGTCAAAACAAAATTCGCTACCAGCGAATTTTTTTCTTGAAAAAACTGCAAGACATGGTGTGGCTACTCCTACTCATAGGCTCGAGAGATAACTGTTACTCGCGAGCAGCAAGCCCATCAGGTGGCCAGCTCCCATGCTCAATCTGGCGAGCCATCTCCATCCGCTTGCCCTCTCCCGACCTCCTCCCTATCCTCCCCGAGCCACGGTCAATCCCGTGGCCGGGTTTGACAGCCTGAAAGCAAGAGGCGCGATTGCGCCTCAACGGTGCATGCGGAAGCAGCGAATGGCTTCTGCAGGCCCTTGCTCGCATGCAGTTTTCAACTGCAACGCTCTATGGCGGATCGCGTGGGGAGACCCTCGTGGTCTGCCGGGTCCTCTTGCCTCGGTCTGTCAACCCCGCGCGATCTGCCACCCTCGATGACAGCGGGAGTGGTGGAGTCTTCCTATCGCAAGAGGAGATTCACCATGAACAAGGCTTTCACCCCCTTCGTTTTCTATCACCACCACCAACGCCTGCGCGCGGTGATGGTCGACAACCAGCCCTGGTTCGTCGCCCATGATTTCGCGCAGTTGATCGGCCTGGCCGATGCCCTCCCCTTGCTCCCGGCCCTGGAGCCTCACGAGCAGCAAACCCTCGCTCTTGGCTACAGCGATGACTTCCACGAAGAGGTGGTGGTGATCAGCGATATCGGCGCCTACCGGGCATTATTCCAGTTCGGTCAGCCGAAGCATGGTGAGGTGGGCCGCTGGCTGAACGAGGTGCTGGTGCCGACGCTGCATGACCACCACCGCACGCCGGATGCGGCGCCCAGCCGTGAGGTGTTGAACTACGGCGGGCGTCGGCTGGGGGTGGTGCGCTGGCAAGGGGAGCTGTGGGTGGCCTGGCGGGATTTGCCGTCCTTCATTGCTGGCGAGCCGGAGGGGACGGCATGACCGGTACCCCGGCTGGCGGTCGCTGACCTGGGCTTGGCCCCTTTCGGTGTCGGGAGGGGCCTTTGGGGGCAACGGGGTTGCCCTTGGGCGWTTGAAATCGCCCCTACAGGCGTATGCCGGGTGGGTCGAGCGGAAGATTTTTCGCGAATGAATTCGCTCCCACGGGGTGCTGCCTGCGGTCAGGCGTAGGGGGGGATGGCGCTCTTTCCATCCACCAATGGCGTTCGCCTTGGCCCCGCATGGTGTCGGGAGGGGCCTTTGGGGCAACGGGGTTGCCCTTGGGCGATTGAAATCGCCCCTACGGGTGTATACCGGGTGGGGCGTGCGGGGGGCTTTCGCGAATGAATTCGTTCCCACGGGGTGTCTGCGGTGGAGCGTCTGCGTGTGAAGCGTGCCGTCTGATCATCTGCACTGCGACTTATTGCCGCGATCCCGACAGGGCCTTCGCCCGCCCGGCCAGGAACCACGGGTTTCAAGGGTCAGGGGGTGCTGCGGGGTCATCTGATATGGTTTTTGCCTGATTACCTGAATCTGTTTCCGGTATCAGCGTCTCCCTATAGTCCGCCTCGCCGTCATAGCCCAAAAGGCCTGAATCATGAGCGAGACCATCCCCGTCCGGCAGGTAGAGGTCGACCCAACGAGTCGCCCCGCTGCCACGTCCCTGTATGCCTCCAGTGCACCGATCCACACCCGCAGCTTCACCGGGCGCTTCCGCAACCTGCGCCGGTTGGGCGCGGGGCTGTTGTGCCTGTTGTTCTTCGGCACCCTCTGGCTCGACTGGGACGGCCGCCAGGCCGTGCTCTGGAGCCTGGAGGACAGCAAGTTCTACATCTTCGGTGCGACCTTCTGGCCGCAGGACTTCATCCTGCTGTCGGGGTTGCTGATCATCTGTGCCTTCGGGCTGTTCTTCATCACGGTGTTCGCCGGCCGGGTGTGGTGCGGCTACACCTGTCCGCAGAGCGTCTGGACCTGGATGTTCATGTGGGTGGAGCAGCGCACCCAGGGTGACCGCAACCAGCGCATCAAGCTGGCCGCCGCGCCCTGGGGTGCGGAGAAGGTGGCACGCAACGTGGCCAAGCACGGTCTGTGGCTGGCCATCAGCCTGGCCACGGCGGTGACCTTCGTCGGCTACTTCACGCCGGTGCGTGAGCTGGCGATGAACCTGCTGACGCTGGAAGCCGGCGGGGTGGCGCTGTTCTGGGTGGTGTTCTTCACTGCGGCCACCTACATCAATGCCGGCTGGATGCGTGAGCAGGTGTGCATCCACATGTGCCCCTATTCGCGCTTCCAGAGCGTGATGTTCGACAAGGACACCCTGGTGATCTCCTACGACACCGCCCGGGGCGAGTCGCGCGGGGCGCGCAAGAAGGGGGTGGACCCGAAGAGCCAGGGCCTGGGCGATTGCATCGATTGCACGGTGTGCGTGCAGGTGTGCCCGACCGGCATCGACATCCGCGATGGCCTGCAGATCGCCTGCATCGGCTGTGCGGCCTGCGTGGACGCCTGCGATTCGGTGATGGAGAAGATGGGCTACGCCAAGGGCCTGGTGCGCTACAGCTCGGAACGCGAGCTGGAAGGCGGTACCACGCACCTGCTGCGTCCGCGCCTGGTGGGTTACGCCGCTGCGCTGGTGATCATGATCGGGGCCTTCGCCTGGTTGCTGGCGACGCGCTCGGAGGTATCGCTGGATGTGATCAAGGACCGGGGCATGTTCCGCGAGAACGCCGCTGGGCAGATCGAGAACATCTACAACCTGAAGCTGATCAACAAGACCCAGCAGGACCTGCGCTACCGCCTGGAACTGGCCGAGGGCGATGGCCTGGAGTTGGAGGCGCCGGCGCTGATCAAGGTGGAAGCCGGGGAGATCCTCGACCTGCCGGTGTCGGTGGCCCTGGTGGACGACGATGGCCGCAGCGGCCCCCGCGAGCTGGTGTTCCGCATCCGCGCGGTGGAGGGCGATGCCCAGGCCAGCGCCAGCAGCACCTTCGTCAGCCCGAGGCGCTGAGCCATGGAGCACGGCCGTGGCGGTAGCCGCACGCAGCGCTTAGAGTGGGCCTCCCCGGCCCACCTTCCCCAGGACAAGATGAAGCGCTACGAGAAATTCGCGGACGAGATCGCCGAACTGATCCGCACCGGCGTCCTGGCGCCGGGCCAGAAGGTACCCTCGGTGCGGCATGCCAGCCGCACCTACGGGGTCAGTGCCTCCACGGTGTTCCAGGCGTACTACCTGCTTGAGAGCCGCGGGCTGATCATGGCCCGCGCGCGCTCCGGCTACTTCGTCTGCCAGCACGTCAAACGGCCGCTGCAGGAGCCCCAGGTGAGCAGCCGCGAGGCGGCCACCACCGAGGTGGACGTGAGCGAGCTGGTGTTCTCGGTGCTCAGTTCGATCCGTGATCCGGATACGGTGCCCTTCGGCTCGGCCTTCCCCAGCCCGGACCTGTTCCCCCTGCAACGCCTGGCGCGCTCCATGGCCCATGCGGTGCGCGACATGGACCCGCGCTCCACCGTGGCCGACATGACGCCGGGCAACCACGGCCTGCGCCGGCAGATCGCCCTGCGCTACATGGTCGGCGGGCTGCCGCTGCCCATCGAGGAGCTGGTGATCACCAACGGCGCCCTGGAGGCGCTGAACCTCTGCCTGCAGGTGGTGACCCGGCCGGGCGACCTGGTGGCCATCGAGTCGCCGGCGTTCTACGCCAGCCTGCAGGTGCTGGAGCGGCTCAAGCTGAAGGCGGTGGAAATCCCCGTGCACCCGCGCGAGGGCATCGACCTGGAGGTGCTGGAGCGCAGCCTGGCCAGCCTGCCGATCAAGGCCTGCTGGTTCATGAGCAACTTCCACAACCCGCTCGGGGCGAGCCTGACCGAGGAACGCAAGAAGCACCTGGCGGGGCTGCTGGCCCGCTACCAGGTGCCAATGATCGAGGACGACGTGTACGCCGAGCTGTACTTCGGCCAGCACGCGCCCAAGCCGGTGAAGGCCTTCGACAGTGAGGGCCTGGTGATGCACTGCAGTTCGTTCTCCAAGAGCCTGGCGCCGGGCTACCGGGTCGGCTGGGTGGCGGGTGGGCGCTATGCCGGGGAGATCGAGCGGCTGAAGCTGATGACCAGCATCTCCGCCTCGGTGCCGGCCCAGGCGGCCATTGCCGACTACCTGCAGCATGGCGGCTACGACCGCCACCTGCGGCGCCTGCGCTATGCGCTGGAGAGCCAGCAGAACGCGATGCTGGCGGCGGTGGCCCGGCACCTGCCGGAGCAGACCGGGGTCAGCCGGCCCGACGGCGGCTACTTCCTCTGGCTGGAATTCCCCCGCCAGGTGGATGCGCTGCGGCTGTTCCAGCTGGCCCTGGCCCAGGGCATCAGCATCGCGCCGGGGCCGATCTTCTCCGCGACCCGCAGCTACGGGCATTGCGCCCGTCTCAACTATGGCCACCCCTGGACGCCCCGCAGCGAGCAGGCGGTGGAGACCCTCGGGCGCATCATCAAGTCCCTCTGAGCGCCCTTCCCCACGCCAATGGCCGGCTCGTTCATTGACCTGAACTTTGCCGGCTTTTGTGTGTTCTATGCTTCAGGTTCGATACACAGTCGCTACAAAGTTGCCATGGCAGCGAAGTACGGCGGTGTTTGAATCACGCGGGCGGCCCCATGTTCCGCCTGTGACGGTGTATGAACTTTTCACGCGAGCCTAGAGCTGGCGACAAGTTTGCCTATATACTTCGCCCACCTCCCGATACGCATTGCGACCTCGCTGTAACACAGGCGCCATGCGGCCTGGGCGGATCACGAAGACAACCTCGAGGTTGCACCAGGATTGTGCAAGGCACGCACACTCCTCTTCCGGCGAAAGTTGCAAAGGGTATTCGACCCTTCATCACCGGAACTTGGATCAAGACCATTTCAACAGCACACAAGCGGATCATTACGTGACGAAAGACGAACTGCGCGCCGAACTCGAGCGCCAGGAGAAACGTTACAAGGATGTATATGGCGGGGAAGTCACCACCTACGCCGCCCAGCCGGACCCCGAACGCAAGCCATGGCGCAAACGCCCCAACTACCTGGACCAGGCTTTCGAGCGCGAGCTCCAGAAGATGGAAAAAGAGCTCAAGCAATCGGACTGAAACGATTTTTAAACAAAGCCTGCGCAGCCCTCGCCTCTAGGGCTGCGCTGCCATGACGCACGGAACGATACGACCAATCGGCGGTCCGGAGCTGGGCGGGAAGCGGTTTTCTGGCATAATCCGCGCCCCCTAACCAGCCGTCATACAACCTTCATGTTCGATCTCTTCAGCGGGCTTGATGCCTGGCTGGTGCTGAGCCTGGTGCTCGCCCTGGCATTCGTCCTGACCTTCGAGTTCATCAACGGTTTCCATGACACCGCCAACGCGGTCGCCACGGTCATCTACACCAAGGCCATGTCGCCCTACCGGGCGGTGGTGCTCTCCGGCATCTTCAACTTCCTCGGCGTGCTGCTGGGTGGAGTCGGCGTGGCCTATGCCATCGTCCACCTACTGCCGGTGGAGCTGCTCATCAACGTCAACACCGGCCACGGGCTGGCCATGGTGTTCTCGCTGCTGGCGGCGGCCATCACCTGGAATCTGGGCACCTGGTACTTCGGTATCCCCGCCTCCAGCTCCCACACCCTGATCGGTTCGATCCTCGGCGTCGGCCTGGCCAACGCGCTGATCTCCGATCTGCCCCTGGGCGAAGGCGTGAACTGGGGCAAGGCCATCGATATCGGCCTGTCGCTGATCTTCTCCCCGGCGGCCGGCTTCATGGTCGCAGCCCTGGTGCTGCTGAGCCTGAAGTGGCTGTACCCGCTGTCGAAGATGCACAAGACGCCGGAAACCCGTAAGGAACTGGACGACAAGAAGCACCCGCCGTTCTGGAACCGCCTGGTGCTGGTGCTCTCGGCCATGGCCGTTAGCTTCGTGCACGGCTCCAACGACGGCCAGAAGGGCATCGGCCTGATCATGCTGGTGCTGATCGGCATCGTTCCGGCCAAGTTCGTGCTGGACCTGAACAGCACCACCTACCAGATCGAGCGCACCCGCGACGCCGCCACTCACCTGAGCCAGTTCTACCAGCGCCACACCGACACCCTCGGTGAGATGCTGGCCCTCGGCAAAGCCAACGTGAGCGAGATGCCGCAGGCGTTCCGCTGCGAGCCGAAGCAGACCGAGGCGACCATCGCCGGCCTGCTGGGCAACCTGCAGGGCGTGCAGAGCTACGCCGACATGAGCGAGGAGAAGCGCGTCGAGACCCGCCGCTACCTGCTCTGCCTGGACGACACGGCGAAGAAGGTGGGCAAGCTGTCCGACCTGCCGGCCCGTGAAAAGGCCGACCTGGAGAAGCTGCGCAAGGACCTGACCGCCACCACCGAGTACGCCCCCTTCTGGGTGATCATCGCGGTGGCCCTGGCCCTGGGCATCGGCACCATGGTCGGCTGGAAGCGCGTGGTGCTCACCGTCGGCGAGAAGATCGGCAAGCAGGGCATGAGCTACGCCCAGGGCATGAGCGCGCAGATCACCGCCGCCATCGCCATCGGCATGGCCAACATCTACAGCCTGCCGGTCTCCACCACCCACGTGCTCTCCTCCGGCGTGGCCGGCACCATGGTCGCCAACAAGAGCGGCCTGCAGGGCGGCACCGTGCGCAACATCCTGATGGCCTGGGTGCTGACCCTGCCCACCTCGATGGCGCTCTCCGCCGGCCTGTTCTGGCTGGCGACCACGCTGTTCGTCTGACTCATCGGCTTCATCGGGAAAGGCGCCTAAGGGCGCCTTTTTCATGCCTGCTCGCCGGCCGGGGCGTCGCTGAATACCTGTGGAAAGTTCCGACATACAGGCATTTAGCCAGCCTCAAGCTTTAATGGGTAATGACCGACACAGTGGGGGACGCGACCACCAGAAGCCGCGCACTCGCCGCACTCGGCACCCCGCCCCAACCGGACGCACGAAGCCATGACCAAAAATATGAAGTTCAGCCACAAGATCCTGCTCGCCGCCTCGCTGGTGGTGATCGCGGCCTTCTCGCTGTTCACCCTGTACAACGACTACCTGCAACGGAATGCGATCCGGGAAGACCTGGAGAGTTACCTGAAGGAAATGGGTAACGTCACCGCCGGCAACATCCAGAACTGGCTCTCCGGCCGGATCCTGATGGTGGAGAACCTGGCCCAGAACATTGCCCAGCACCCCGAGCCGGATGCAGTGGCCAAGCTGCTGGAGCAGAAGGCGCTGACCTCCACCTTCGCCTTCACCTACCTGGGTACCAAAGACGGCGCCTTCACCATGCGCCCGGATGCGGAGATGCCGGCTGGCTACGACCCGCGCGTGCGCCCCTGGTACAAGGATGCCATCGCCGCCGGCTCGACCACCCTGACCGAGCCCTACATCGACGCGGCGACCAAGGTGCTGATCATGACCATCGCCACGCCGGCGCCCGGCCAGGGCGTGGTGGGCGGCGACCTGAGCCTGGAAACCCTGCAGCAGATCGTCAACTCGCTGGACTTCCAGGGCATGGGCTACGCCTTCCTGGTGAGCGAGGACGGCACCATCCTGGTCCACCCCAACAAGGACCTGGTGATGAAGAAGCTGGCAGAGGTCTACCCGACCAACACCCCGCGCATCAGCAGCGACTTCACCGAGACGGAGCTGGACGGCAAGCCCAGCATCCTCACCTTCGCGCCCATCAAGGGGCTGCCGACGGTGAAGTGGTACATCGGCCTGTCCATCGACAAGGCCCAGGCCTTCTCGATGCTCAATGAGTTCCGCACCTCGGCCATCATCGTCATGGTGATCTCGGTGGTGATCATCATCCTCCTGCTGGGCATGCTGATCCGCTTCCTGATGCAGCCGCTGCTGCTGATGGGCCGTGCCATGAGCGACATCGCCCAGGGCGAAGGCGACCTGACCCGTCGGCTGGAGGTGCACTCCCAGGATGAATTCGGCGAGCTGGCCCAGGCCTTCAACCGTTTCGTCGAGCGGATCCACGCCTCCATCCGCGAGGTCTCGGCCACCACGCGCCAGGTGAACGAGGTCGCCCAGCTGGTGCTGAACGCCTCGAACTCCTCCATGAGCAACTCCGACGAGCAGGCACAGCGCACCAACAGCGTGGCGGCGGCGATCAACGAGCTGGGCGCGGCCGCCCAGGAGATCGCCCGCAACGCGGCGGATGCTTCCCACCAGGCCTCCGATGCCAAGGACCAGTCGGAAGACGGCCGCCAGGTGGTGGAGCAGACCATCAAGGCCATGAGCGACCTGTCGGCGAAGATCAGCACCTCCTGCGCCAACATCGAGGCCCTCAACGCCAAGACGGTGAACATCGGGCAGATACTGGAGGTGATCAAGGGCATCTCCGAGCAGACCAACCTGCTGGCGCTGAACGCGGCCATCGAGGCCGCCCGCGCGGGCGAAGCCGGGCGCGGCTTCGCGGTGGTGGCGGACGAAGTGCGCAACCTGGCCCACCGTACCCAGGAGTCGGCGCAGGAGATCCAGAAGATGATCGAGGAGCTGCAGGTGGGCGCTCGCGAGGCGGTCAACACCATGACCGAGAGCCAGCGCTACAGCGAGGAGAGCGTGACCATCGCCAACCAGGCCGGCGAGCGCCTCTCCAGCGTGACCCTGCGCATCGGCGAGATCGACGGCATGAACCAGTCGGTGGCGACCGCGACGGAAGAGCAGACCTCAGTGGTGGAGTCCCTCAACGTGGACATCAACGAGATCAACATGCTCAACCAGGAAGGCGTGGAGAACCTACAGGCGACCCTGCGTGCCTGCGCGGACCTGGAGCAGCAGGCCGCCCGCCTGAAGCACCTGGTGGACAGCTTCCGCATCTGAACCGTCCGGGCATGAAAAAGGCGCCTCAAGGCGCCTTTTTCGTGTCTTCCGCTTCGTCCTGGATCTGCTTCCAGAGGGCTTCGGCATCCGGGAAGTCGGTGCCGTCCTCCTCGTCCAGCGCCTCGGGGTCATAGCGCCGCACACAGCCCTCGCCGAGGGTGGGCGGGGCTTTCGAGGTGGCGCGATCGAGCGGATCGGACATGGGCAGTCCCCTAGGCCAGGCGGCTGGCGTCGTGCTGGGCGAAGGCCTTGATCGCCCGCAGGGCATCACGGCGGCTGAGCACGCCCACCAGCACGCCCCGCTCCACCACCGGCAAGGCCTCACGCTGCTCACGCAGCAGGCGCTGGCAGACGTCGACCACGTCCTCGTCGGGGGAGACGCTGTCCAGCTGCGCCTGCATGCACGCTCCCACCACACCGCCTACGGCGTCGTAGTAGGCACCGGAGAGAATGCCGCGCAGGCAATCGGATTCGGACAGCATGCCCAGCAGGTGGCCCTGGGCGTCCACCACCGGGGCACCGCTCAGGCGGTGCTCCAGCAGGCGCCCGATGGCCAGGAACAGGTCGGTCTCCGGCCGGAAGGTCACCTGGTGGTGGGTCATGTAGTCACGAACCTGGACGGACTTGAGCATGGGATCGTTCCTTGTTCCGGCAATGTGCGATCAGTCGAAGACGACGGTCTTGTTGTCGTGCACCAGCACGCGGTCTTCCAGGTGGTAGCGCAGGCCACGGGCCAGCACCAGCTTCTCCACGTCCTTGCCGAGACGGACCAGGTCTTCGATGTCGTCGCGGTGGCTGATGCGCACCACGTCCTGTTCGATGATCGGGCCGGCGTCCAGCTCCTCGGTGACGTAGTGGCAGGTGGCGCCGATCAGCTTCACGCCACGCAGCGAAGCCTGGTGGTAAGGCTTGGCACCCACGAAGGAGGGCAGGAAGCTGTGGTGGATGTTGATCACCTGGTGGGCGTAGCGCTGGCACAGGTCCGGCGGGAGGATCTGCATGTAGCGCGCCAGCACCACGGTGTCGGCATTGTGTGCGTCGACCAGGCGGGACACCTCGGCGAAGGCCGGGGCCTTGTCCTTCGGGTCCACCGGCACGTGGAAGTAGGGGATGCCGTGCCACTCGACCATGCTGCGCAGGTCGTCGTGGTTGGCGATGACGCAGGGAATCTCGCAATCCAGCTCGCCGCTGTGCCAGCGGTGCAGCAGGTCGGCCAGGCAGTGGGACTCACGGCTGGCCATCAGCACCACGCGCTTCTTCACCGCCGAATCGGTGATGCGCCAGGACATGGAGAACTCCCGGGCAATCGGCGCGAAGGCCTGGCGGAAACCGTCCAGGTCGAACGGCAGCGAGTCGGCGCGGATTTCATGCCGCATGAAGAACCAACCGCTCTGGTTGTCGGAGTGATGGCTTGCCTCGGTGATCCAACCGTTATAGGTGGCCAGGAAATTACTCACCTTGGCGACAATGCCGACGCCGTCCGGGCAGGCAATCACCAGACGAAATGTGCGCATGGGAAACTCCAGATACTTCGCAAAGGCGGCCATTCTAGCGGCACGCGGTGAAAACTTCAGCAGGCCCGAACACTTCATCCGACGTCCCGCGTGCCCCTGCCAGGGGCATGGGTATTAGCACGCGGGTCTTCAATTGACGGGGGAGTTGTTCATGCCAGTTGTGGGTGAACAACTAACAGGCCCGCCTGCATTCATTGGTAAAAAATATTCGATTGATACTTTCCTGACATGTTTACTTGGTTTAGTGTCCTGACTATTATCCCTCCACATCATTCACCCCTAATTCACCAAGGGACGCCGACATGTCGCTGATCAATGAATACCGCGCCACTGAAGAAGCCATCAAAGAACTCCAGGAGCGCCTGAAGAACCTGTCCCAGGACGACAAGCTGCAGAAAGAACTGGAATTCGAAGGCAAACTCCGCACCCTGATGGGCGAATACCAGAAGTCCCTGCGCGATATCATTGCCCTGCTCGACCCCGAGGCCAAAGCCGCCAAGCAACCGCGCGCAGCCAAGCCGGCCACCGGCACCAAGCGTGCCCGCAAGGTCAAGCAGTACAAGAACCCGAACACCGGCGAAGTCATCGAAACCAAAGGTGGCAACCACAAGACCCTGAAAGAGTGGAAAGCCAAGTGGGGCGCCGAAACCGTTGAAAGCTGGGCCACCCTGCTGGGCTGATTCAGTCGGTTTCAACAAAAACGCCAGCGGATGCTGGCGTTTTTTATTGCCTGTTCGAACAGGACTACAGCGAATAACGCTGACGCATTACTTCGGCATGGGCTTGCCAGGCATCAAGAATCGCCAACTGATCGGTTGACGCAGTTGCACGCAACTCCAGCACCGCTTCGGTGAATGCCGCCAGGGTATTGGGTGCTCCGTAATTGGGATGCATAAGCCGATTCCGACAGAACTCCTGCCAACGCGACTGCTCCTCCGCACTCAAAGTTTCCGGGAAGTTTCGCGCCCGGTAACGGAACAGCAACTCCGGCAAGCGCGAATCATCGAATGGCCATACTTCCCGCGCCAGTCGCTGCGGATCGGCATTGCGCACCTGCTCGCACAGTCGACGATCACGATCCCCGAGGAAGCCGCCATAAAGTTGCTGCTCGGGATCTTCGCTGCCGGCAAAGGACTCTTCGGCATAAACCATTGCCAACTTGTCCTGCCAGTTCGCCTGTTGCCGTGCCAGTTCATCTGCCTTGGCCTGACAGGCGGCCAGGTCGACGCCAATCCGCTCCCGATCCGCAGGCCTTAGTACGGAAAGCGGTGCCACCACAGGGCACTTGTTGATGTGCAGCAGTTTCAGCGGGACCGGCAGCTCGCCTTCGGCCAGGGCATCCCGTCGGGTATAGAGACGGGCGCGCAAGGTTTCGGCATCCAGATCCAGCAAGGGCGAAACCTCCACCTGCAGATCACAGACGATCAGGGCGTTGCGGTTGCGCGGGTGCCAGGCCAGCGGCAGCACCACGGCGAGGAAATGACGCTCCGCCGAATAGCGGCCCGATACGTGGACCAGCGGCTGCATCAGGCGGATCTGCTCCATCACCTTGTGCTTGCTGCGCAGCTGGAACAGGTAGTCGTACAGCTTGGGCTGGGCTTCGCGCACCCGACGGGCCATGCCGATGGTGGCACGCACGTCGGACAGCGCGTCGTGGGCCTGGCCATGGTCGATGCCGTTGGCAGCAGTCAGCCGCTCCAGGCGCAGGGTCACCCGCCCCTCCTCGGTGGGCCACTGCAGGCCTTCCGGCCGCAGGGCATAGGCCGTGCGCAGGGTATCGATCAGGTCCCAGCGGCTGTTGCCGCCCTGCCATTCCCGGGCATAGGGGTCGATGAAGTTGCGGTAGAAGCTGTAGCGGGTCACCTCGTCATCGAAGCGCAGGGTGTTGTAGCCCGCGCCGCAGGTGCCCGGGCGCGACAGCTCGGCATGCACCCGGTAGATGAAGGCTGCCTCGTCCAGCCCCTTGCCTTGCAGGGTCGACGGCAGGATACCGGTCACCAGGCAGGCCGCCGGGTGGGGCAGGATGTCGTCGCTGACGCGGCAATACAGGTTCACCGGCTCGCCGACTTCGTTCAGGGCCTCGTCGGTGCGGATGCCGGCCACCTGGATGGCCCGGTCGCAACGCGGGTTGATGCCGGTGGTCTCGTAGTCGTACCAGAAGATGCTGGGGGTCACGCCGCCTCCTTGAATCCGGGCGCAGGGTCGCAATGGGCCGGAAGTCTAACAGCCCCCCTCCCAAGGCAAATCGCCAAATCGTGATGCAGCCGATTGCAATTGCCCGGACAACTCCAGAAACTCGCCCACCATTCATATCCAGGCCCAAGGCACAGGGAAGCGTCATGAGCGAACTCCAGCAGAACCCTTATTCAATCCCAACCAGTGAACTGCTTGAGCAGCCCCCAGCAGGCACTACTCCCAGCATCGAAGAGGCGCTTACGCGAGGCTATGATTTCCACATCGGAGATATCCTGAGCGAAAGCTGGCGTCTTACTCATGGCCTGAAAGGTCTGCTGATTGGTGGGATGGTCGTCTACTCTGCTGTCAACCAGGCAATCAGCATGATCCCAGGTCTGGTCGTAGCGTTCGTTGTAAGTGACGGTACACTTCAGCTGATTGCACAGTTATTGATCAGCATAATCTCCGGCATCTGCGCGGCGCCTATACTGGCAGGCATGTACCTGCTGGCCATGCGTCATGTGACGGGCCAGCCTGTCAACTTCAATCAGATTTTCTCGCAGTTCGGCAAATTCATACCGCTGGCGATACTCAACGCGCTGATTCCAGTGCTCATCTATCTAGGCTTGCTGCTCCTGGTCATTCCGGGCATCTATCTCTGCATCGCTTACATGCTCGCGATGCCGCTGGTGGTAGAGCGCGGCCTGTCGCCCTGGCAGGCGATGGAAGCCTCGCGGCGCGCCATCAGCCAGCGCTGGTTCAAGTGCTTCGGTCTGTTCGCCCTGCTCGGCCTGATCGTCATGCTCAGCGCCCTGCCGCTGTTCATCGGCCTGGTCTGGACCCTGCCCATGTGCTTCGTGGTGGTGGCCCTGCTGTACCAGCGCATCTTCGGCATCCAGCAGTTCCCCCAGTAATTCGCGGAGCCCGGACCGATCCGCCGGCGCGGATCGGTTGCCTCGCCACCCCGTTGCTCGCTAGCATCGGCCACCCCCTCCACGCAGTCGGACCATGTCTTCTACGACCGGCAACAACAGCCCATACGGAAATGAGCAGGGTCTGACCGCTCCGCTGGACACCCGCTACCGCGTCGAGACGCCCGAAGGCATCGACCTGCTGCTGCGCCCCGCCAGCCTCCTGCCACGCGCCCTGGCGTTCTTCATCGACCTGCTGATCCGTGGCGGCATCCTCCTGGTGATGTTCGTGGTCCTCGCCCTGCTCGGCCAGTTCGGTATCGGCCTGGGGATGATCCTGCTGTTCCTGGTCAACTGGTGGTACATGGTGCTGTTCGAGGTGCTCAACCAGGGCCGTTCCCCCGGCAAGCAGGTCATGGGCCTGCGCGTGGTGCATGACGACGGCACCCCGGTGGGCTGGGCCTCCTCCCTGGTGCGTAACCTGCTGCGCTTCATCGACCTGCTGCCCTTCGGCTATACCCTCGGGCTGATCAGCAGCCTGCTCAACCCGGCTTTCAAGCGCCTGGGCGACATCGCCGCCGGGACCCTGGTGGTCTACCGCGAAGAGAAGGCCAGCCGCCCGAACCTGCCCGAGGCCACGCCCCTGCGCTCGCCGGTGCCCCTGAGCCTGGAGGAGCAGCGCGCCATCCTCGGCTTCGCCGAGCGCCAGGCCGGCCTCTCCAGCGGCCGCCGTGCCGAGCTGGCCGGCATCCTCGCCGCACCCCTGGAAACACCGCCCGAACAGGCCGAAGCCACGCTCAACGGCATTGCCCGCGGCCTACTGGGAAGCCCATGAAACAGAGCCTCTTCGAACACCGCCACCAGGCCAGCTGGAACCGCTTCGCCGCCCAGCTCGACGCCCTGGAACGCGGCAAGGCCGACCCCGCCAGCTGCGAGACCTTCGCCGCGGAGTACCGCCACCTCTGCCAGCAGCTCTCCCTCGCCCAGGAGCGCGGCTACAGCAGCCACCTGATCGACCAGCTGCAGCACCTGGCCATGCGTGGCCACCAGCAGTTCTACCGCCACCGCAGCCACCTGGGTGCGCAGATCCTCGGCTTCATCCTCGGCGGCTTCCCGCGCCTGGTGCGCGAACAGTGGCGCAGCATCGCCGTGTCCAGCCTGCTGTTCTACGGCACCCTCATCCTCATGGGCGTGCTGGTGTATTGCTTCCCCGATCTGGTCTACAGCGTCGTCTCGCCGGAACAGGTCAGCGAGATGGATTCGATGTACGAGCCGGACGCCCACCGCATCGGCGCCAGCAAGCGCGACGCCAGCGACGACTGGATGATGTTCGGCCACTACATCATGAACAACATCGGCATCGGCTTTCAGACCTACGCCGGTGGCCTGCTCTTTGGGGTCGGCAGCCTGTTCTTCATCCTCTTCAACGGCCTGATGATCGGCGCCATCGCCGGCCACCTGACCCAGGCCGGCTACGGCGAGACCTTCTGGTCCTTCGTCATCGGCCACGGCGCCTTCGAACTCACCGCCATCACCTTCGCCGGCGCCGCCGGGCTGCAACTCGGCTGGGCGCTGCTGGCCCCCGGTCGCTACACCCGTGCCGAATCCCTGCGCCTGGCCGGTGCCCGCAGCGTGCGCCTGGTGGCCGGAGTGATCCTGATGCTGCTGATCGCCGCCTTCATCGAGGCCTACTGGTCCTCCATGACCTTAGCCACGCCCCTGGTGAAGTACGTGGTCGGCAGCGGCCTGTGGATGCTGGTGGGCAGCTATTTCACGTTTGCCGGACGGGGTGGCCATGCGCCTGACTGACGCCTCCGTCGCCATCCGCCCACGCAGCGCCTGGGAAGCCATGGACCTGGGCGTCCTGCTGGCCCGCCGCCACGCCGGCCTGCTGATGGCCAGCTGGGCGCTGACCACCCTGCCGGTGTTCATCGTCATCAGCCTGCTGCTGTGGAAGTACTCCACCTGGGCCTTCATCGCCTTCTGGTGGCTCAAGCCGCTGTTCGAACGCCTGCCGCTGTACATCCTCTCCCGCGCCCTGTTCGGCGACACCCCGACCCTGCGCGAAGCGCTCAAGGCCTGGCCGCCCCTGGCCAGGCGACAGATCATCTCCAGCCTGACCTGGCGCCGCTTCAGCCCCACCCGCAGTTTCGACATGCCGGTCATGCAGCTCGAAGGCCTGTCCGGCATCCCGCGCAGCCAGCGCCTGGCCGTGCTGGGCCAGCGCGACGCCGGCGGGGCCACCTGGCTGACCATCATCGGCATGCACCTGGAGTGGGCGCTGTTCACCGGCTTCATCACCCTCCTCTACCTGATGCTGCCCCAGCAGCTGATCATCGACATGGACTGGCAGAAGCTGCTGCAAGCCCAGGAAGGTGAGTGGGTCTGGATCGAGCACCTGTCCAACCTGTTCTACGCCTTCGTACTGATCATCTGGGAGCCGGTCTACGTCGCCTGCGGCTTCACCCTCTACCTGAACCGCCGCACCCAGCTGGAAGCCTGGGACATCGAGCTGGTATTCCGCCGCCTGCGCCAGCGCCTCACCGGAGTCGCCTACGCCCTGCTGCTGGGCCTGAGCGTCGGCCTGGCCTTCACCCTGCCTTCCGCACCCGCCGTCGCAGAGGAGACCACAGCCGAGTCGGTGCCCGACACGGCCACTGCCGACGACAAGGCCGCCGCCAAGCCGGAAGAGAAGGTCGACCCGATGGGCCCCGATGCCGACCGCCTGCTCAACCAGCCTCTCACCAGCACAGCCTCCCGGGACAACATCAAGGCCATTCTCGACGCCCCGCCCTTCACCAACCGCGAGACGGTGACCCGCTGGCGCCTGCACGAGGACGAGAAGCCGGAGAAGAAGGAAAATGCGAAAGAGCTGAGCCAGGAAGACAAGGACGCCCTCGAACGCTTCATCCGTGGCCTCATGGCCCTGGGGGACTTCTGGAAATCCCTCGGCTTCCTCGCCAAGGTCATCGAGGTCCTGCTCTGGACCCTGGTCATCAGCCTGGTGTTGCTGCTGGTCTGGCGCTACCGCGAATGGCTCTCCACCTTCGTCGACCGGATCGGCCTGCCCGCCCGCATCCGCCGCGACACCCCCACCCAGCTGTTCGGCCTGGAAGTGGCGCCCGAAAGCCTGCCCGACGATGTCGCCGCCGAAGCCGAACGCCTCTGGAGCGACCACCCCCGCGAAGCCCTCGGCCTGCTCTACCGCGCCCTGCTCAGCCGGCTTTTGCACGACTTCCGCCTGCCCCTCAAGGGCTCCCACACCGAAGGCGAAGTACTGCAGCTGGTCCAGGCCCTGGAACGTGACGACCTCGGGCGCTTCGCCCAGGTGCTGACCCGCCACTGGCAGAACCTCGCCTACGGCCACCAGATGCCGCCGGAAACCCTCAAGCGCGGCCTCTGTGAAGGCTGGCGCCGACTGTTCGCCCAGGGGGCCAGCGCATGAGCCGTCGCGGCCAGTTCATCCTTGGCGCCCTTGCGTTCCTGATCATCGGGCTCATTGCCATCTACCTGCTCGGCCGCCTGGAGCCCTACGAGGAAACCCTCGAACTGGGCGCAGCCCCCGAGGCCCGCCAGGACGACTACCTGGCCGCCCAGTACTACCTCAAGCGCCAGGGCATCGAGGTCAGCCGGGCCGACAACCTCAGCGTGCTGGACACCCTGCCCGCTCCCGGCAACACCCTGCTGCTGATCGCCAGCCGCGAGAACATGACACCCTCCCAGGCCGACCGCGTACTGGAATGGGCCAGCAAGGGCGGCCACCTGCTGTTCGTGGCCGAAGCCCTCTACGACGAGGAAACCGGCACCAGCGACGACCTGCTGCTCAACCGCCTCGGCATCCAGCAGTTCGACGCCGAGGAGCTCGACGACGTCGACGAGGATGCGTCCGAGAGCGCAGCGGACGAGGAGCAGGCAACGGACAGCGAAGACGCTGACAGCGAGGCCGACAGCCGCGACGACGCCGACACCGATGAAGCGACCCAGCAGGCCGAAGCCCCCGCCGACGAGCAGCCGGAAGCGGATGGCGAAGATGACGGGGAGCCCTACCCCGAGCTGACCAAGCTGTATCTGGAGAACGAAGACGCACCGGCCTACATCGACTTCGACACCCGCTTCCACCTGTACGACAGCGAGGACCGCGCCCACGCCTGGGCCAACAGCGACAAGGCCACCCACATGCTGCAGATGAACTACGGCAACGGCCTGGTCACCGTGCTCACCGACAGCTGGATCTGGCAGAACGACAACATTGCCAGCCACGACAACGCCTGGCTGCTCTGGTACCTGACCCAGGACACCCACGCCACGCTGCTCTACAACGCCGACCGCGACGACCTGGCCAGCCTGCTCGGCCGCCACTTCCCCGAAGCCCTGGCCGCCCTCGCCCTGCTGGTGCTGCTCGGCCTATGGCACGTCGGCCTGCGCCAGGGCCCGCAGATCGCCCCGGCGAACCGCGCGCGCCGGCAACTGGAAGAGCACCTGCGTGCCAGCGCCGACTTCCTCCTGCGCCGCAGTGGCAACCAGGTGCTGCTGCGCCACCTGCAGGGCGACATCCTGCGCCGCGCCCGTCGTCGTCACCCCGGTTTCGAACGCCTCGGCGTGGCCGAGCAGTGGCAGGTGCTCAGCCGCCTCAGCCGCCTGCCCCCCAGCGCCATCAGCCAGGCCATGCGGCCGCTGCCCAAGCAGCGCCTCAGCGCCTCCGAATTCACCCGCCAGGTCGCCCACCTGCAAAGCCTCAGGAATGCCCTATGAGCGAACAGAAGCCCGATCAGCCGATCACCGACGAAGCCGAAGGCCTCAACCTGGACCTCGCCGACGTGACCTCGGATGCCACCGCCACGCCCCAGCCCGCCCAACCGGCACCGGCTGCTGCCGCACCAGCGCCGACACCGGCCCCGCAGCCAGCGCCCGCACACACCACTGCCGCCAGTTCCCAGCGCCAGCGCGCCAGCCAGCTGGCCCAGGCCCTGCGCCAGGAGCTGCAGAAGGCCGTGGTCGGCCAGCTGCAGGTCATCGACGACGTGCTCACCGCCCTGCTGGCCGGCGGCCACGTGTTGGTGGAAGGCGTGCCCGGCCTCGGCAAGACCCTCCTGGTACGTGCCCTGGCGCGCTGCTTCGGCGGTGAGTTCTCGCGCATCCAGTTCACCCCCGACCTGATGCCCAGCGACGTTACCGGCCACGCCGTCTACGACATGCAGAGCGAGCAGTTCAAGCTGCGCAAGGGCCCGGTGTTCACCAACCTGCTGCTGGCGGACGAGATCAACCGCGCCCCCGCCAAGACCCAGGCCGCCCTGCTGGAAGTGATGCAGGAACGCCAGGTCACCCTGGAAGGCCGCGCCCTGGCCGTGCCCCAGCCATTCCTGGTGATGGCCACCCAGAACCCCATCGAGCAGGAAGGCACCTACCCCCTGCCCGAGGCCGAGCTGGACCGCTTCATGCTCAAGCTGCGCATGGACTACCCCGAGGCCGGCGAAGAGCTCGCCCTGGTGCGCCAGGTGACCCGCTCCGCCCGTGCCGACATGCTGGAGGTGGCGCCTCTGCGCACCCTGCTGCAGGCCAAGGACGTCCAGGCTCTGCAACGCATCGCCAGCGAGCTGCCGATCGACGACCAGGTGCTCGACTACGCCGTGCGCCTGGCCCGCGCCACCCGCAGCTGGCCGGGCCTGGCCATGGGGGCTGGCCCGCGCGCCTCCATCGCCCTGGTGCGTGGCGGCCGTGCCCGCGCCCTGCTGCGCGGCGGCGACTTCGTGCTCCCCGACGACATCAAGGCCTGCGCCCTGGCCGTGCTGCGCCACCGCGTGCGCCTGTCGCCCGAGCTGGACATCGAAGGCCGCTCCGTCGACGACGTACTCCAGCAACTGCTCGACCAGGTGCCGGCACCCCGCCTATGAAGCCATCGCGCCTCCTGCTGGCCCTGCTGGGCGTCCTGCTGGCGCTCGGCATCGTGCTCGGCACCCTGGATGCCCTCAAGGTCGGTGCGCCGGCGCAGCTCCACCTCATCTGGTGGGGCCTGCTTGGCGCCCTGGGCTTCATCGCCGCGCTCGACGCCACCTGGCTCCGACAACTGCCCTCGCCACGCCTGGAGCGCCAGCTGCACGGCAACCTGTCCCTCGGTCGCTGGGGCGAAGTGCGCATGACCGTGCACCACCCCTACGCCCGCGAACTGGCACTGAAGGTGTTCGACCACGTGCCCGAAGGCATGGAGTTCGAGCACCTGCCCCAGGTGGTCGGCCTGCAGCCCGGCAACACCACCGAATTCGGCTACCGCGTCCGTCCGCTGGCCCGCGGCCGCTTCATCTTCCCCCGCTGCGAGGTGGAGCTGCCCAGTCCGCTGGGGCTCTGGGGCCATCGCCGGCGCCTGGAGATGAGCGACGAAACCCGCGTCTACCCCGACTTCGCCCGCCTCTACGGCGCCCAGCTGATGGCGGTGGACGACTGGATCAGCCAGCTCGGCGTGCGCCAGCGCCCACGCCGTGGCCTGGGGCTGGAGTTCCACCAGTTGAGGGAATTCCGCGACGGCGACACCCTGCGGCAGATCGACTGGAAGGCCACCGCCCGCAAGCGCACGCCGATTGCCCGAGAGTACCAGGACGAGCGCGACCAGCAGATCGTCTTCATGCTCGACTGTGGCCGCCGCATGCGCAGCCAGGACGGCGACCTCTCGCACTTCGACCATGCCCTCAACGCCAGCCTGCTGCTCAGCTACGTGGCCCTGCGCCAGGGCGACGCGGTGGGTCTGTCGACCTTCGCCGGCACCGGCGCGGATCGCTACCTGGCACCGGTCAAGGGCCAGGCCCAGCTCTCGGTGCTGCTCAACGCGGTGTACGACCTGGAAAGCAGCCAGCGCCCCGCCGACTTCGCCACCGCCATCGACACGCTGCTGGCCAAGCAACGCCGCCGCGCCCTGGTGGTGCTGGTGACCAACCTGCGTGACGAGGACGACGAGGAACTGCTGACAGCGGTGAAGCGCCTGGGCCGGCAACACCGTGTGCTGGTGGCCAGCCTGCGCGAGGAAGTGCTCGACACCCTGCGTCACACGCCTGTGCAGCGCTACGAGGAAGCCCTCGGCTACTGCGGCACGGTGAGCTACCTCAATGCCCGCAACGGCCTGCACGAGCGGCTGGCCGCCCACGGTGTCCCGGTTCTGGATTGCCGCCCTTCCGAGCTCGGTCCCGAGCTGGTCAGCCGCTACCTGGCCTGGAAGAAGGCCGGCGTCTTCTGAGTCGCTCCGCCCCGATCAGGCGGAGGCGGCCAACGGGCGGAAGCTGAAGTAGTAGCGCAACGCCTCGACCAGCTCCGCGTACTCCGGCGGCGGCGCCACCAGCGAGAAGCCCGAGTCGTAGTTGCCGGGGTTCACATCCTCCCGGCTCCAGTGGCACGTGGCGTAGAAATCGATGAAGCGGATCTGCCCGTCATGCGCCGGGATCTTCAGGCGCATGTCGAAACGGGCCCCCACCAGCATGGGCAGCTGGCTGACGAGCATCAGGCCATCCAGGGACACATTGCCCAGATAACCCATGGGTTTGTCGGTGATGCGGTTGAACACCTTCAGGTAGTACGGCAGTTGATGGCGTTCGATATGGCGCTGGCTACGCATGATGGCGAATCGCTATTGATGGCCGTTCAGTATGGCCTCACTACTGCACCCAAACCAACTACCGCCCGCAACGCTCCTTGATTGCGTCGGTCAGTTTGCGACGAGCGGCGTCCACCTGCTCGGCGCTGTAGTACTGCCGTTCTCCCTTGGCATCGACGCTGAAATACTTGCCCTCGCGCTTGATCTGCAACAGCTGGGAACGCAGCTGCACGCACTGGCTCGCCCGCTCGTTGCGGGCCTGGGCCTCCTTGCGGCGAGCCTCCTCCTTCTCCTGGCGACGCGCATCGAAGAATTGTTCAGTGCGCTGCAGACGCTCCCGGGTCGGCGCGTCGTCATCCAGGGCCGGCGGGCGGACTTCGACCTGCTGCGCGCCCTCCTGTGGCTGCTCGCTAAAGTGCACCTGGCCGTTGGCATCCGTCCAGCGGTAGATCTCGGCCGACGCCAGGCTGGAGCAGGCCAGCAGGCAGAAAAGCAGGTGACGCATGGATTCTCCCTATCCCGCCACGCCCGCCCTCAGAGGGGCGCCGCGTTCGGTTTGGCCGCGCTGCCCAGCTGGCCGATGCGCTCCAGGGTCTCGAGACGAGCCTTGGCGCGGAAGGCGTATTCACTGCTGGGGTAGCGGTTGATGATGAAATGGTAGGTCTGCGCCGCATCCACGAACAGGCTCTGGCGCTCCAGGCACTGGCCACGAAGCAGGGAAATCTCCGGCTGCATGTAGCTGCGCGAGCGGCTGCTGCGCTCGGCCATGGACAACTCGAGCATCGCCTCCTCGCAGTTGCCTTCGTCATAGGCGCGGTAGGCGTTGTTCAGGTGATGGTCGAGGGACCAGCGGGTGCAGCCGGCAAGGCCGACCAGCAGGGCCAGGATGATGAACGTGCGCATTGGGGTGTCTCCTCCGTTGGCGAGTATATCGGCGCTCCCGGGGATTTCTACAACGCCTTCCGGCGGCCGGGCACAACCTCCGATGGGACTTGCACGGCCCCGCAACGATGCACCCGGCGGCGCTGCTAGACTMCCGCCGTCCGGCCCGAGAGCCCACCTGGAGCCCCCATGCGCCACCTCCGCCCTGCCCTGCTCGCCAGTTGCCTGCTCGCCTTGTCCGCCTGCGCCCCCACCACCCCGTTGTTCATCGCCCAGATCACCACCAACGAAGTGGTGGAACAGAAGGCCCTGAAGAACGCCCGCATGGCAGCGGCCGTGGAGGAAGAAGGCGACCTGCTCACCTACAGCGCCATGGCCATCCGCGACGGTACCAGCGCCAAGGCCGAAGCGCTGTACATGACCGGCTACCGCGACCGGCAGTTCACCCCCGAAGTCCGCGCCATCGCCCTCTACCAGATCGGCCTCATCTACATGAGCCGCTACAACGACCAGCGCGACGACACCCGGGCCCTCAACCTGTTCTACCAGGTCACCAACGAGTTCCCCGGCACCCACGCCGCCGAGCATGCCCAGGCGCGCATCCTGATGATCCAGAAACGCGCCGAAGCGCCCGTGCAGAAGAGCGCCCGCGAGCTGCTGGCGGACTGGAAGCCCAGCCAGAACCTCGACCTCTACCAGCGCGACCTGGACCCCGACATGACGCTGCTGTCCCGCCGCGCCGTGCTCAAGGACCGGGTCGGCGAAGCCGAGCAGCTCTACGCCCTGGCCCTGATCGACGACCATGTGCAACCGGACATCAAGGCCCGCGCCCTGTACCAGATGGCCCTGATGAACCTGGCGCCGGCCAATCCCCATGCCGACCGCCAGAAGGCCGTGGGCTACCTGCGCCGCCTGCTGGCCGAGTTCCCCGACGCCGAACAGGCCGAGCCTGCCGCCCGGCACCTGGACATGGCGCTGAACCCCGGCGTGAAGTGACGCCGTGCACCCGCCGCGCGGGTAGTAGAAATGGAACGAGACTACAGCCGAAGGGCGGTGTAGCCTCGGGCTCTGCTTTGAAACTGGAGCCTTCGCATGTCCTTCCGCCGTACCAAGATAGTCGCCACCCTCGGCCCGGCCAGCAACTCACCCGAGGTGCTGGAGCAACTGATCATCGCCGGGATCGACGTCGCCCGCCTGAACTTCTCCCACGGCACCCCCGAAGAACACAAGGCACGCGCCCGCCTGGTGCGCGAGCTGGCGGCCAAGCACGGCCGCTTCGTCGCCCTGCTGGGCGACCTGCAAGGCCCGAAGATCCGCATCGCCAAGTTCGCCAACAAGCGCATCGAACTGGCCGAAGGCGACAAGTTCCGCTTCTCTGTCACCCACCCGCGTGATGCCGGCAGCCAGGACGTGGTCGGCATCGACTACCCGGACCTGATCAAGGACTGCGGCGTCGGTGACGAACTGCTGCTGGACGACGGCCGCGTGGTCATGCGCGTCGACGCCACCACCGCCGACGAACTGCACTGCACCGTGCTGATCGGCGGCCCGCTGTCCGACCACAAGGGCATCAACCGTCGCGGCGGCGGCCTCACCGCCCCGGCCCTGACCGCCAAGGACAAGGCCGACATCAAGCTCGCCGCCGAAATGGAGCTGGACTACCTGGCCGTCTCCTTCCCCCGTGACGCCGCCGACATGGAACTGGCCCGCCGCCTGCGCGACGAAGCCGGTGGCAGCGCCTGGCTGGTGGCCAAGATCGAACGCGCCGAAGCCGTGGCCGATGACGAGGCCCTCGACGGCCTGATCCGCGCCAGCGACGCCGTGATGGTGGCCCGTGGCGACCTCGGCGTGGAAATCGGCGACGCCGAGCTGGTGGGCATCCAGAAGAAGATCATCCTGCACGCCCGCCGCTACAACAAAGCCGTGATCACCGCGACCCAGATGATGGAGTCGATGATCCACAGCCCCATGCCGACCCGCGCGGAAGTCTCCGACGTAGCCAACGCCGTGCTCGACTACACGGACGCCGTGATGCTCTCCGCCGAGAGCGCCGCCGGCGAATACCCGGTGGAAGCGGTCAAGGCCATGGCGCGCGTCTGCGTCGGTGCCGAGAAGCACCCCACCAGCCAGAAATCCAGCCACCGCCTGGGCCACACCTTCAGCCGCTGTGACGAGAGCGTGGCCCTGGCGACCATGTACACCGCCAACCACTTCCCGGGCGTGAAGGCCATCATCTGCCTGACCGAAAGCGGCTACAGCCCGCTGATCATGTCGCGCATCCGCTCCTCGGTGCCGATCTTCGCCTTCTCCCCCCACCGCGCCACCCAGGCGCG
Source organism: Pseudomonas sp. FeS53a (assembly GCF_000931385.1). Lineage (NCBI taxonomy): Bacteria > Pseudomonadati > Pseudomonadota > Gammaproteobacteria > Pseudomonadales > Pseudomonadaceae > Pseudomonas > Pseudomonas sp. FeS53a. The sequence continues at coordinate 7,312 of NZ_JYFT01000078.1, read as the reverse complement.
CGTGGCGCTGTTCCGTGGCGTCTCCACCATCCCCTTCGACCCGGCCGCACTGCCGGCGGACAAGGTCAGCCAGGCTGCCGTGGACGAACTGCTCAAGCGCGGCGTCGTGCAGCAGGGCGACTGGGTCATCCTGACCAAGGGCGACAGCTACCACACCGTCGGCGGCACCAACACCATGAAGATCCTCCACGTCGGCGACCCGCTGGTGTAAGGCATCTGCAGCACGTGAAAAGGCCGCTCATCGAGCGGCCTTTTTTCATGCGCCGAAACGGGAGGGGTGGGCTGAAGCCCACCCTGCGGGACCACTCAGGCGAACTTGGAAAAATCGGGTTTGCGCCGCTGCATGAACGCCGACAGCGCCTCGATGGCCTCGGGCGTACGCAGGCGCTGACCGAACAGCTCGCCCTCTTCCATGATCACCCGGCGCAGTTCCTCACGGCCGGGTTCGCGCATCAGGCGCTTGCTCACCGCCACCGCCGAGGGCGCCAGTTGCTCGAAGCGCTGGGCCATCTCGCGGGCACGGGCCAGGGTCGCGGCGCCGTCCGCCAGGGCCTCGTTGGCGATGCCCCAGGCAGCCGCCTGCTCACCGGTGAAGGACTCGCCGAGCAACAGCAGCTCCGCCGCACGGGCGTGGCCGAGCAGGCGCGGCAGGATCAGGCTGGAGCCGTACTCCGGGCACAGCCCCAGGTTGACGAAGGGCATCTTCAGCTTGGCGTCGCGCGCCACGTAGACCAGGTCGCAATGCAGCAGCAGCGTGGTGCCGATGCCCACGGCCGGGCCACTCACGGCGGCCACCACCGGCTTGCTGAAATCGAACAGTGCCTTCATGAAGCGGAACACTTCGCTGTCCAGCCCGGACGGCGGCGCCTGGATGAAGTCGGCCACGTCGTTGCCGCTGGTGAAGCAGGTCTCGCTGCCGGTGATCAGCACCGCACGCACGCTGCGGTCCTCGTCGGCCGCGTCCAGCGCATCGGCCAGGGCGCCATACATGGCGCGGGTCAGGGCGTTCTTCTTGTCCTCGCGGTCCATGCGCAGGGTCAGCAGGCCCTGCTCGCGTTCCAGGTGGATGTGTTCGCTCATGGTGGGTCCTCGGCGGTGGCCGCCTCAGACGGAGCGGCTCAGGAATTCGTCGGCCAGCAGTTGGTTGCGGGGCAGGCCCGCGAGATAGAGCCGGCGGGCGAAGGCCTCGACCCGCTCCGGCCGCCCGCAGAGTAGGGCGACGGTTTGCCGGCTCACAAGCCGGATTTCGGCCAAAACAGCCTGCAGCTGCGCCACCGTCACCAGCTCGACCGTGACGTTGGCATGCTCGGCCGCCAGCGCGTGCAAGGGCTCCGCCAGGTAGTGGCCGGCCTCGTCATGGGCCACGTGAATGAGCCGGATGGGGCCGGCATGATGCTGGCGCAGCGCCTCCCGCAACACACCCCAGATCGGTGCCAACCCCGTGCCGGCGGCCAGCATCAGCAGCGGCCGGTCGTCCCAGGCCGGGTCGTAGTGCAGCGCACCGCCGCGCAGCTCGCCCAGGCGCAGCGCATCCCCGGGCACCAGGGCCCGGGCGGCATCGCAGAAGGCGCCCGGCGCACGGCAATCGATGTGGAACTCCAGCCAGGGCGTCTCCCCCGGCAGGCTGGCCAGCGAGTAGGGCCGGGCCACGCCCTCCCCCGTCCACAGCAGCAGGTGCTGGCCGGCGCTGTAGCGCAGTGGTCGTTGTGGTTCCAGGCGCAGGCGCAGCACCTCGCCCCCCAGCCAGTCACAGGCCGCGACCCGGGCCGGGATGCCGTCGCGCTGGGGGTCGAACAGCTCCACCGCCAGGTCCTGCACCACCAGGCACTGGCAGGCCAGGCGCCATCCCTGTTCGCGACGCTCGGCATCCAGCGCCTCCGGGCGCGCATCGGCCGGTTCGCCGGCGGTCACCCGCACCAGGCAGGCATGGCAGCTGCCGGCACGGCAACTGAACGGCACGCGGCAGCCACCGGCATTCAGGGCATCCAGCAGGTTGCTGGCGGGCGCCACGCTCCAGCGGCGCCCGGCGGCTTCGAGTTCAGGCACCCTGGATCTCCCATGCCGCATCGCAGCGGTTGCGGCCATTGCGCTTGGCCCGGTAGAGCGCCTGGTCGGCCCGCTGCAGGGCGTCGTCCAGGTCATCGTTGCAACCGATCAGGGTCATGCCGGCAGACAGGCTCAGCGCCCCCACCTGCACCCCCACCGGCTCGGCGCTGGCGAAGGCCTCCCGCAGCCGCTCGCAGCAGCTGGTCAGGCGGTCGGCATCGCAGTCGGGCAACAGCAGCACGAACTCCTCGCCACCGTAGCGGGCCAGGAGGTCGCCATCGCGCAGGCAGGCCCGCGCCACGGCCGCGAAGGTCTGCAGCACCCGGTCGCCGGCCGCGTGGCCATGCTGGTCATTGATGCGCTTGAAGTGGTCGAGGTCGATCAGCGCCAGGCCATGGAAACGGCCCGGCGGCACGCCCTTCATCTCCCGCGCCGCCATGCGCAGGAAGTGCCGGCGGTTGAACAGCCCGGTGAGTTCGTCGGTGGCCACCAGGTCTTCCAGCTGGCGCATCATCCCGCGCAGCGTGTCCTGGTGGGCCTGCAGGGCGAAGCGCCGCTGACGCATGCGCTGGCGCATCGCCTGGACGTAGCTGGCGAACAGCCCCAGCCACACCAGCAGCACGAACAGCGCACACACCTGCAGCAACGCCAAGGCTGGCGACTGCAGGCGCATCTGGTACGCCTCCAGCAGGTTCAGGCCGGCGAAGGCCGTCAGCCCGAAGCCCGCACAGCGCAGGAATACCCGTGGCGGCAGCTGGAACACGCCGAACAGCAGGATCAGCACATACACCACCAGCAGTGCGCCCCGGGCCGGCCCCAGGTCGGCCATCAGCAGGGTGTGCCAGGTCATGGCCACGAGGATCTGCGCCTCGGTCAGGCTGGGGTCGGGGAAACGCAGGTTGCGGCCGCTGCGCAGGAGCGCGAAGAACACGAGTTGGGAAATGACGATGAGTCCGGTGAAGCCCAGCGCCACCCAGGGCGAGCGCTGGTAGAAACCGCCCAGCACCGCCAGCCAGAACAGCAGCAGCACGAGCGCATAGGTTGCCACTGCCATGCCGAAGCGCTTCAGCAGCAGGCTTTGCAGGCCCCGTTGGGTGGACCCTCGACTGGATGTGCTCATGGGCTCCGTCCCGTGCTGGCACGATGCCGCCACTCTACGCGCGTGAAAACGAAAAACCTAGGGGACGCAAGCGGTTCGCCGAGCGCCCGGGGTCGACTCTTGGCGGGTGTGCCCGGCCTTGAGCACGCGGTATACTTCCGCGCCATTTTCACCCCCAATCCAATGCGCGCCGGGTCGTGGTCCGGCGCTTCCTGATGTTCCCGAATTGAAGAGGAGCGCACCCATGACCGTGATCAAGCAGGACGACCTGATTCAGAGCGTCGCCGACGCCCTGCAGTTCATCTCCTATTACCACCCCGTCGATTTCATCCAGGCCATGCACGAGGCCTACCTGCGCGAAGAGTCGCCCGCCGCGCGCGACTCCATGGCGCAGATCCTGATCAACTCGCGCATGTGCGCCACCGGCCACCGCCCCATCTGCCAGGACACCGGCATCGTCACCGTGTTCGTCCGCGTGGGCATGGACGTGCGCTGGGACGGCGCCACCATGAGCGTCGACGACATGATCAACGAGGGCGTGCGCCGCGCCTACAACCTGCCGGAGAACGTCCTGCGCGCCTCCATCCTGGCCGACCCGGCGGGTGCCCGTAAGAACACCAAGGACAACACCCCGGCGGTGATCCACTACTCCATCGTCCCCGGCAACACCGTGGAAGTGGATGTGGCCGCCAAGGGCGGTGGCTCCGAGAACAAGTCGAAGATGGCCATGCTCAACCCGTCCGACTCCATCGTCGACTGGGTGCTCAAGACCGTCCCGACCATGGGCGCCGGCTGGTGCCCGCCGGGCATGCTCGGCATCGGCATCGGCGGCACCGCCGAGAAGGCCGCGGTGATGGCGAAGGAAGTCCTGATGGACCCGATCGACATCCACGAACTGAAGGCCCGTGGCCCGCAGAACAAGATCGAGGAAATGCGCCTCGAACTGTTCGAGAAGGTCAACCAGCTGGGCATCGGCGCCCAGGGCCTGGGTGGCCTGACCACCGTCCTCGACGTGAAGATCATGGACTACCCGACCCACGCCGCCTCGCTGCCGGTGTGCATGATCCCCAACTGCGCCGCCACCCGTCACGCCCACTTCGTGCTCGACGGTTCCGGCCCGGCCGCCCTGGAAGCCCCGCCGCTGGACGCTTACCCGGAAATCGTCTGGGAAGCCGGCCCGAGCGCCCGCCGCGTCGACCTCGACAGCATCACCCCCGAAGAGGTGCAGAGCTGGAAGCCGGGCGAGACCCTGCTGCTCAACGGCAAGATGCTCACGGGCCGCGACGCCGCCCACAAGCGCATGGTCGACATGCTCAACAAGGGTGAAGAGCTGCCGGTGGACCTCAAGGGCCGCTTCATCTACTACGTCGGCCCGGTCGATCCGGTCGGTGACGAGGTGGTCGGCCCGGCAGGCCCCACCACCGCCACCCGCATGGACAAGTTCACCCGCCAGATCCTGGAAAGCACCGGCCTGCTGGGCATGATCGGCAAGTCCGAGCGTGGCCCCATCGCCATCGAAGCGATCAAGGACAACAAGGCCGTGTACCTGATGGCCGTCGGCGGTGCCGCCTACCTGGTGGCCCAGGCGATCAAGAAGTCCAAGGTCCTGGCCTTCGCCGAACTCGGGATGGAAGCCATCTACGAATTCGACGTGAAGGATATGCCGGTCACCGTCGCCGTCGACACCAACGGCGAGTCGGTGCACATCACCGGCCCGGCGATCTGGAACAAGAAGATCGCTGAAAGCCTCGCGGTGGAAGTGAAGTAAGCCACACCGCAATTGAAAAGCCCGGCCTCGCGCCGGGCTTTTTCTTGGCGCTCTTCCGGTAACGCGCTGCTGATCAGTTGACCGCCAAGCGGATTCCAGACGCCAATCTACTGCCCACCAAATCCCCAAAACGGGACCCACATCCTGATATGACCAACCGGTCAGTTTCAGGAGTGTGAGCCCATGCACAGTTGTACTCCGACCAGTCGAACGGACGTGCCGCTTTCCTTATTCTCTCGCCCGCTTGTCGGGGCTCCCCCAGGCAGGTCGCCATAGGAAACCAACACGTCGCATGGATGCGCAGCAGTCTGTCGAGCTTTCTCTATGCCCTGGACCTTTGCCCTCTCCCTGCGCCTTCCGGCCGGCACGCGGCTGCCCGTAGCCGATTGCCCGAGCATCCGGGAGCCCCGCCGATGAGCCTGTGCCTGCCCCGTCGCCTGGCCCGCCTCGCCTGGGCCTGCCTGCTGCTGTGCCCGCTGCTGTGGGCGGAGCCGGCCAGCCAGGACGGCGAGGAGCGCTGGACCATCAACATGCGCGACGCCGACATCCGCGACTTCACCGAGCAGGTCGCCAGCATCAGTGGCCAGACCCTGGTGCTCGACCCCCGGGTCAAGGGCCAGGTCACCGTCATCTCCGAATCGCCGCTGACCCTCAGCGAGGTCTACCAGCTGTTCCTCTCGGTGATGAGCACCCACGGCTACAGCGTGGTCACCCAGGGCAACCAGGCGCGCATCGTGCCCGATGTGGAGGGCCGCAGCGTGGCCAACAGCCCCGTCGGCAGCGGCCCGGAAACCCTCGAAACGCGCCTGCTGCAGGTGCAGCAGACACCGGTCAACGAACTGCTCCCGCTGATCCGCCCGCTGGTGCCGCAGAACGGTCACCTGGCGGCCATCCCCTCCAGCAACTCGCTGATCGTCAGTGACAAGCGCGCCAACATCGAACGGCTGATCGCCCTGATCGCCCAGGTGGACAGCGCCGGAGCCAACGACAGCGTGTTCTACGACCTCAAGCACGCCTGGGCCCGCGACGTCGCCGCGATGCTGCAGGAAAGCCTGCGGCGCGGGCAGCCGGCCGGCAACGGCAACGCCCAGGTGATCGCCGACCCGCGCACCAACCGCCTGCTGCTGCTCGGCCCGCCCGAGGCCCGCGAGCGCCTGCTGAAGATGGCCCGCCAGCTGGACACCCAGCCCGTGCGCTCGGCCAACACCCGGGTCGTGCGCCTGCGCCATGGCGACGCCAAGGACCTGGCCAAGACCCTCAGCGACCTCTCCGAGCAACTGCGCGGCACCGCCTCGCCCACCACCACCCAGGCCCCGGTGCTGATCCGCGCCGACGAGGGGATCAACGCCCTCATCCTGATGGCCGAGCCGGACATGGTGGCGCAGCTGGAAGACCTGGTGCACCAGCTCGACGTGCCCCGCGCCCAGGTGCTGGTGGAGGCCGCCATCGTCGAGATGTCCGGCGACGTCAGCGAAGCCCTCGGCGTGCAGTGGGCCATCGACGGGCGCTCCGACAGCGGCCCCATCGGCGGCAGCAACTTCAGCAACACCGGGCTCTCGGTGGGCACCCTGCTCGGCGCCATCGAAGCCAAGACCCCGGTCAGCCTGCCCGACGGCGCCATCGTCGGCATCGGCAACAAGAACTTCGGCGCGCTGATCACCGCCCTCTCCGCCAACGGCAACAGCAACCTGCTTTCCACCCCCAGCCTGCTGACCCTGGACAACCAGAAGGCCGAGATCCTCGTGGGGCAGAACGTGCCCTTCCAGACCGGCTCCTACACCACCGACGCCGCCGGGGCCAACAACCCCTTCACCACCATCGAGCGCAAGGATGTCGGCGTCACCCTCAAGGTCACCCCGCACATCAACGAAGGCGGCACCCTGCGCCTGGTGATCGAGCAGGAGATCTCCTCCATCGCCCCCAGCACCGGCGCCGCCTCCCGCGCGGTGGACCTGGTCACCAACAAACGCATGATCAAGAGCACCGTACTGGCCGACAACGGCCAGGTGATCGTGCTCGGCGGCCTGATCCAGGACGACGTCACCCGCAGCGAGAGCAAGGTACCGCTGCTGGGCGACATGCCCCTGGTGGGCGGTCTGTTCCGCTCCAGCAAGGACGTCAACGTCAAGCGCAACCTGATGGTCTTCCTGCGGCCCAGCGTGGTCCGCGACGGCAACCGCCTGGCCGACCTCAGCCAGGAGAAGTACCTCGACCTGCGGCAGCAAGCCACCGGGCCAAACGCCCAGCGCAGCCTGCCCCAGGAGCCGGCGCAGCTGTTCAAGTCCACCCGCTCGGCCGCCCCGGTCGCGACGGCACCGGCACCCGCGCCCAAGCCGGCCCCGGCCCCGGCCCCGGCCCCGGCCCAACCCTACGCCGCCCAGGCTGAAACGCCCCTGCAG